>JAYRFD010000291.1:0-2773 GCA_041908565.1 Polyangia bacterium
GAGGCCAAGTCACGTCCGGGGCTGGTGCTGCGCCCGCGCGCCGATCTACCCTGCACGCCATGCGGGTGATCAGCAACAGCGCGATCTCTGTCGACGGGCGGCTGCACACGGCAGAGGAACGTCCCCCCATGCTGGGGTCGCGGCGTGACCTGCAGCGCATGCGAGCCTTGCGCGCGCAGGCCGACGCCGTCCTGGTCGGCGGGGCGACCTTTCGTCGTTGGCCAATCCCTGCGCTGCCCGAAGACGATTCGCTGGCCGCACGCAGCCAGCCGTTTTGGAACGTCGTCGTTTCGCGTCGCCTGGATATCGTGCCAAGACCGGCATTTCTTCAGGAATCGCGGATTCGCAAGCTGTTCCTGACCACACCTGGATATCGCCAGCCAGACTGCGCTGTAGAGATTGAGATATTTCCCGGAAAAGACATCCAAATAAAGTGGATTCTGGATGTGCTTGCCCGTCGTGGCATCGGCACGCTGCTGGTCGAAGCGGGGGGCGATCTGCTGTCGCAGTTCCTGGCCGCCGACGCTCTGGACGAAATGTTCGTGACCCTGTGCCCCCTTCTGATCGGAGGTGACCCGCGATCCGGTCTGCTGACGGGCGCAGGACTGCCGGCCCATCGCATTCAACGATTAAATTTGAAAAATGTTGAACAAATCGAAGACGAATTGTTTCTGCATTACCGGGTAATGAAATAATTATAAAAAGAAGGAAAATTGGCGCAGATTGATGCCCTGGTTGCGGGCTGCTCTGTCGCCCGGTGCGGCCTGGCTATAAGGCTTCGGGGCTTAGCACTCCGCGCAGGAACAGATCGATCAGCGCTGGGGCTCCGGCGATGCTGGGCTGCGCATCCTTGGCCGTCAGGTGCGCGTACATGACTCGCTCGGTTGCGCCGATGACGGATAGCGCCGTCAGCGCCGGATCGCCCCGACGCAGCAGGCCGTGCTGCATGGCTTGTTCGGTCACTTGGCAGGTCTGCAGCAGCAGCAGCCTGGCGATGCGATGGATGGGCTGCCGGGACGGACTGGCGGGGCCGCGGCATTCCTGCAGGTACAGCAGCACCTCGTCCGGGGCGTCGGTCAGAAGCGCTGCCAAGCTGCTGCCGAGCGTGATGTACGCGCCCAGCAAGCCCGGCGGCCCCTGGGCCTGGATCAGCCCGTCGCTGCATTCCGCATAGATCGCGTCGAGTCGGGCCTCGATGGGGTCGAACATCGCGGTCAGCAGCGCGGCTTGGCTGCGGTAGTAGCGATAAAAGCTGCCCTTGGCGATGCGAGCCTTGGCAACGATCTGGTCGACGGTGACGTTGTCGACCCCGCGTCGCAGAAACAGGCGACGGGCCGCGGCCAGGATTCGCTTTTCGTGCTGGCGGCGGTTGCTATCGCGCTTCCCACCGACTGGGCCGGGGACCTTTCGAACTGGCGTGATCGAACCGCGACGTCGGCGGCCGGCGCGGGGGCTCTGGTTTTGCTGGCTTGACATGCAGCGACTTCGTTTACTAGAAACGTGACCAATTAGTCACGTTTTATCGGACAGGGACCATGACGCTACGAACCATCGAATGCCCACCGGACTTTGCACAGAACCCGGCCTTCCAGAAGAAGGCTGCTTGTCATCTGTTGGCGCGACTTCTAGCCGCTGCGTTCGTGTGCCTGCCCGGCTGTGGCCATGGCGCGGGCGACCTGTCCGCCGAGGCGACCAGCGACGATCCAACGGCCCAGTACGGCGCAGCGCTGACGAGGTCCCTGCCCACGGTGTTGTCTTCATCGCAGACGCTGACCGAGGTAAGCACGCTGTCATCCAGCCAGTGCGCGACGGTGGTCATGGATGGCAACACGGCGCTGTTCAACGACAGCTATGCCCTGCGCGCCGTCGTTGTTGCGTTCGCAGGCGGGCGCTGGCAGAAGCAGGCCACCTTGATACCCAGCCTGCCGGGCTATGTCGCAAGCTACCCGTACTGCCCGACGATCGCGCTATCTGGCGATACCGCGGTCCTTGGCTATTCCCAAATGTACGGGCCTGGATCGAGCGCATGGACCCCGCAAGGAGCGGTCTTCGTGTTTCGTCGCAGCGGCACCACCTGGACGCAGGAACAGGCGCTGATCGGCTGGGGTAGCTCGGGCCTTGGCATTCAGATCGCGCTATCGGGCGATCGGCTGGTCGCAGTGACGCAGGCGGGCGATTTCCTTGCTACCTATCGTCGAACGGTCGGCACATGGACGCGGCTGCCGCTGGCGAGCTTGAACTTGCGGTCTCGACCCCGTCAGCTTTCGCTGGTCGGAAATGTTCTGGCCATCGCCGATGGCAATTCGACCACGCAGGTGTACCAGACGGATGACGTACGCTGGACTTTGGTTGACGATCTGGTGGGGCCCGTCGGTTACACGTCGGAATCGGCACAGCTTCAGGCGGATCGACTGGCCGTGATGTGGGCTGGACAGGGGCGCGCAAGCCTGCCGCGCCACACGTTCGTCCAGCTTTACCAAGCGATGGCGGGTCGCTGGGTGGCGACGCAGAAGATCGAGCACCCGAACTACAAGTACATGGATGAAGATCACCTGGGCTGGCGCCTGACCTTCGACCGTGGCTGGCTGGTGACGCACGACAGCGAAAATGGGCGATCGTTTGCGTTTCGCGACATCGCTGGATCGTGGTTGCCAAGCTGGACGATCCACAGCGGCAGAGCCCACCTGGCCGTGCAGGGCAGTCAGGTGCTGCGCGGCCAACATCGCTATGGCGGATCTTCGTCCACCGTGCCCGAGGCGTTCACGCTGCGCGA
>JAYRFD010000292.1:0-2875 GCA_041908565.1 Polyangia bacterium
GCACCCGGACCGAGTCAAAAGCTTCGTATCCATCATGTCGTCAAGCGGTGACCTGCGTCTGCCCGGGCCGAGCCTTGATCTTCGGATGCGCCTTCTGCGTCGGGCCCCGGCCAACGATCGCGCCGCCCGAGTCGAGCATGTGGCCGACCTCTTCCGGCGCATCGGCAGCCCAGGCTTTCCGATCCCCATGGACGATCTGCGTGCTCGCTCGGCTCGAGAGCTCGATCGCTGCGACTATCCGGCGGGATTCCGTCGTCAAGTGGCTGCCATCGTCGGCTCGCCGAGTCGCCTGGCGCTGCTTTCGCGCATCCGGGCGCCAACCTTGATCATCCATGGCGCGGCGGACCCGCTTGTACCGGTAGCCGCTGCCCACGATCTGCAGCGCCGAATTTCCGGCGCCGCGATCGAGATCATCGATGGCATGGGCCACGATCTGCCGCCCGCGATCCTGCCGCGGGTGACGCAGCGCATCGTCGCCCACCTGCGTCCCGTCGAGCGCGCGTAGCCCCCCCAGCACGCTAGCAAGGCGCCGTCGAAGTTCAGCCGGCGCTTCCTTTCCCATGTGCCCTGTGTCGACCGCGGTCTTCAGCGCGAGCGGTTGGCAAACACGCTGACGAAGCCGCCTGTACCATCCGATGCCACCACCAGATCGGGACGCCCGTCGCCGGTGGCATCGGCGGCCAGAAGCAGGTTGGGAAAGCCGTGCTCGTACATGGTTCCGGTGGCGAATTCGGGCAGCTTGCCGGGCATGACAGGCAGACCGCGGTGAACCTGCAGCGCGCTGTTGCTGCGAATCGTCAGCAGGTCCATCCAGCCGTCGCTGTTCCAGTCAGCAAAAAGCCAGTTGCGCGTAGAAAACGACCGGCCATCCACCGCCAAAGCTTGGCTGTCGGCGAACGTGCCATCGCCGCGCCCCGCGAGATAGCCAACGTTCATGCTGGTCCCTGCGTACATCAGCAGCACGTCCTGGTTGCCATCGCGATCGAGGTCCGCCAGGCCAAGGGCCAGCGCGTCGGCGGACAGCGTCTTGCTGCGGACCACGGAAAAGCCACCGAGCTGGCCGCTTGCCAAGGTCAGCTCGCGACCTGACCACTCCATCATCGCGGCATCGCTGCGGCCGTCCTTGTCGAAGTCGGCCAGCGCCAAGTTCCAAACATTGCTGGGGACCGGCACGCCGGGCGTCGCGTTCAGCGCGCCTTTGCCGTTGTTGAAGAAGCCGCGCAGGCTTCCTCCGCCGACGCTGGCCACATCGGTCGAGCCATCGCCGTTTAGATCGCCAAGCTCGATCTGGCTGCCGCCGCTGTACACCGACGGGGTCGCCCAGCCGCCCGCCCCATCGCCGGCCAGCACGGCAAAGCCGGCCTTGTCTGCCAGACCGACCACTGCATCGGGAACGCCGTCTCCTGTTAGGTCGGCGACCCGCACCTGGGCTGGCTGGTTGGTCAAAATCGTCGGCAGCGAGCGCGCGAACGAGCCATTCCCCTGCCCCAGCGAGACCGCGATCGATCGACGGTCCTTGTACGTCGCGATCAGGTCGATCTTGCCGTCGCGATTTAGGTCAGCCAGGGCCACATCGGTGGCTTCGCCGCTCGTCGGCAGAGCCGGCTCGTGGGCGCGACCCGCGACGAAGGTTCCGTCCCCTTTGCCGCGCGCCACTAACAGATCGGTATCCGAAAACAGCAGATCGAGCTTCTTATCGCCGTCGAGATCCTTGGCCACAAACGATCCGTTCCCGTTGGCTCCCATGAAGTACTGGGGGTTGGTGAAGTCGCAGGCGCCTCGTCCTGTCAGCACCGCGAAGGCAGGGCCGTTGCCGACGCTGACCACCAGATCCTGGACTCCATCGCCGTTCCAATCGCCCAGCGCTGGGCTGGCCGCTTTCTGCGGAAACGTCAGGCGACTTCCCGACGACAGCATGCTGCCGCGGCGCACGACCACACCCAGTCCATCGGTCAAGATCAGGTCCGACTTGCCGTCGCCATCGCAGTCATGGACGACCATCCCAGTTAGCTGGGCGCTGGACAGTGCGGCGTAGCGCGTCGGCGTATCAAAGCTGCCGTCGCCTTTGCCCGGCCAGATCTCAAGCGGAGTGCTATCCAACGAGCTGAGCTTGGTGACATCGGCTTTGCCATCGCCGTTGACATCGCCGACGGCCAGCAGCGACGCGGAGATGCCGGTTAAGGCCGTGCCCATGACGTCGAACGTGCCATCGCCTTTGCCCAGCGTGACATAGGCATAGCCCCCGCTTGCGGTCACCACATCCAGCACGCCGTCGCCGTTTAGATCCACCAGCTCAGGCCAGCCCCAGCTTCCCGTCGGGCCACTGGCCAGCGGCGCAGCGAACGTGCCATCGCCCTTGCCCAGATACGTAAACAGCTGATTGCGGGCCAGCGTATTGGTGGTCAGCAGAAGATCCGCCTTGCCGTCCTTGTTCAAATCCGCGACGGCCAGCGTGAATGCGCCGTTGGCCGCCAGCTTGGTCACGGGCTTGAAGCCGCCTTTGCCATCGCCGAACAGCAGCGCGATCGCATGGACGCTCTGCAGCGGCATGGCGACATCCAGGGCGCCATCGCCATCGAAGTCAGCGACGCCAAAGCGCATGCTGCCGTAGTGGCCAGTGCTGGGGTAGTGCTGGACAAACTCGAAGTCGATGTCCTTGGCTGGAGTAACCGGCCCTGCAAGGTCGGGTACCGTCGCCAAGTCGGGGCGGTCGGGGCGTCGCATGTCGGGGCTTGGGTCGGGAACGGCCAGATCGGAAAGGCAGTCTTGGCAATCGGACTGCTCTGCCGGGTTGCAGTCGACAAGCGCGAATGCGACGGGAACACAAAGGGCGGCCGACAGCGCGAAAAGTCCGGTCGACGCGCGAAATGGGAAA
>JAYRFD010000293.1:0-3448 GCA_041908565.1 Polyangia bacterium
CGCGTGGCGAAAAGTCGGTCTGCACTGCGTGCACAAAGACATCGACGGGCCCGGTCCGCTGGTGCACGCGGAGCCCCAGCGACTGGAACGCGTGCTCGGCAACCTGCTGGAAAACGCGCTGCGTTATGCGCCGCGCACCAGCGCCATCACCGTGACGCTTTCGCTGCGTGACGGTCAGGCCGTGGTCACCGTCGACGACGATGGCCCCGGCGTACCGACCGAGCTTGCGGCGACGCTGTTCGAGAAGTTCGCGCGGTCACGACAGAGCGGCGGCAAGACGGGCCTGGGCCTGTACTTCTGCCGCCTGACGATCGCGCGCTGGGGGGGACAGATCGGGTATGAACCGCGCACGCCGGGCGGCGCACGCTTCTGGTTCAGCCTGCCTACAGCAAGTTCGAAAGAGCGCCCAGAAGACCGGTCTGCTGCGGTTCGCTAAGAGGCTGGCCATCGGCCTTGGCTTTGTCGGCGGCTGCCTGCACACCGGCCTTGGCGGCTTCCTGCTTCTGTGTCGCCAGATCGGCCGCGCCTTGCTGCACTTGACCGACGCCGCTTTGCACCGCGCCACCCGCCTTGGTCAAGTAGTTGCGCGCCGCCGTCAGCGCCACCTGCACCAGCACGTCTTTGATGCCCAGGCTGCTGGCTGTGCTGGCCACTGCCGGTTCCATCGCGCCCGACGGCGGAGCACCCGATCCTGTGCCGCCCCCCGATCCGCCAAGCGATGCACAGCCAAACAGGACACCAGCCAACAACAGAGAGCCAAGAGTTCGCAGAGTCATCGTGTGTACCTCGTTGCCTAAGAGCGAAGGGTTGCCAGGTTCATTACGCGGGAACTACTTCTTTTCCGTCGGGGCAGCGGCCGCGGGCGGGGCGGCAGGCGCAGCCGGGGCGAAAGCAGCGTCCGTGCCACCGATCACGGTCGTCCGCTGAATGTGCTTGGGCAGATAGGTATCCAGCTTGCCCAAGTACCAAAGCCCACCGAGCCCACCGAGCACCAGCAGCAGCACGATCAGCCGCCAGGGGCCGCGCTTTTCCATGTAGGGGTCACGCAGGCTGCGCTGCGCGGTCACGGGAATCTGGCCCAGCGCAGTCAGCGCGCCACCGAACGGAACATTGATGCGCACGCGGCCGTTCACCGCCCAGCCATTGGCATCCAACAGCGGTCCCAGGTTGCGCTGCCGAAGCTTCAGCCACGCGATCAGCATCGACGGGGCCGAGATCATCAGCATCAAGCCGAAGAAGCCAAGCGGCATCCACCAGCCCAGACCGAAAAACAATGCCAGGATGCTGGTCAGGAACGTCGCAATGCCACCGACGGCTACGCCCAGCGCCGCGACCGTGCCGATGTCGAGCTTCTTGGGGGGCTCTTTGGCGGCAGGTTGCTTGGCTTGGTCGGCATTGGCCGTCGCTAATGCGGCGTCTTTTACCTTGGCGCTGGCCTCCGCATCAGCGGCGGCGGCGCGCTTGGCGACTTGATCTTCGATCAGGCGAATGAAGCTTTTGTAGGGGGCCCAAAACGCCTGGCGAATGCTGATCGGGTTTTCGATGACGCTGGTGATCGTGGCGTCCCAGTCGCGCCCCTGCCGGTCGTAAAACACGCCGTTGCGACCGACCATCAGGTTGTCAGAGTCACCGGCGGTGAACGCGGCGACGATGGTCATCTTCTCGCCACCGGGCCGCGTGCAGTCGCAGTACGCAAGGTACGACTTCGACAGGCCCGCCAAGGAGGCATGCTTGCCGGCGTCGGACACGCGCATGCAAAGCTCGCAGCTTCGGCCATCCAGGTACAGCGTGCCGGCCTGAAACACCGCGCCGCTTCGCGAATAGAACTGCGAGAAGTTCACGAAGTTGTTCAGCAGCTTCACAAAGTCGCGGTGAAGCAGCATCAGCTTGTGCAGCGACTGCAGGTTGGCGTGGGTCGCCTCTTCGGCGGCGTCTTCGGCGATAACACTCGTCAGCGTCTGCTTGGCCGAGCCAGCGACGATCTCTCGCAGGCGGTCGACGGGCAGGTTGCCGACGGGGGTGCTGGGCTTTTCCGAAAGCCATGCGTCAAAGGCCGTGATCTTGTCGCGCAGCGTCTGCCACTGCGACTCGTTCAGCGTGATGACCTGCGTTCCCAGAAGCGTCGTGGCGGTGGCCTGCAAGGCACGCAGCGGAGCGGCCCAAGCCGGGTTCACTCCGTCGGCCAGCGGCAAGGGGCGACCGGCTTCGATCCGCGAAAGCGGCAAGCGAGCCAGCGCGGCCGTGCCATTGCTTAGCTCTTGCGTCGACAGTCCTTGATAGTCGGCGTCGACCCCGTTTAGCAGCGCCACCGATCGCGCATCAAATGCCGCCATGCGACAGCGCGTGAAGTAGTCATCGACCTTGGCGGCCACCGCGCGAATGGTGCCAGCCACGGCGGCGGGATCAGCGCCCAGTGCTCGGATCGCTTCGCTGCTCTGCCCTTTGTCGTGCCAGGCCAGATATGCGCTCGCTTCAGCAAAAAATGCGTCGAGCTTCGCCTGGTTGATGCCGGGCTTGCCGCTGCGATCATTGACCGAGCCGTGCGTGCCAACGATGTCGCTGACCACCTGGGCCAGCGCCGGCTCGCTCACCGTCTCCGGCGGAACGACGCCATCCCCGTTGCGCGGACGCTCGGCAAAGCTCTTTTCTGCGTCGGACAAGTCGGCGCAGGTCAGGGCATCCCCTTCGCTTCTGCCGAGCTTGGCCAGCAGGGCCTTGGCCGTCTTTCGCAGCGCCTCGCCGACATCGCTCTTGGCGCTGATCGATTCGAGCAGCAGCTTGTCGTCGCCGGGAATCAGCACATCCAGGCTGCGCAGCGCATCTTTCAGCCAGCGAATGGTCGACAGCACATCCGGGGCCCGAATCCGCCCGTCGCCGTCGCTGTCCATAAATGCCAGCGTCTTTTCGTCCAGCTCAATCCCCTTGGCTGGGCAGGCCAGGGCCAGCCACAGCTTCTGATCGAGCGTCTCTAGGTTGGCGATGTCCGCGCCGCTGCGCAGCATCACTTGGTCTACGCTGCCCGCGCGAAAGAACTGCCACCGATGTCCGCCACTTTGCATGAACGATCCCTCCGACCGGGCATCGTACTGCATAGGCGATGCCAACTGTGCACCGGCAGCCGCCTGCGACGGGGGACGGACCGCCCAACAGCCCGCATTGAGGCATTCCTGTGAGCGGTGGGGCAAAAAAGCCGGCGACACCCTGCCCTGCCCTGCCTTGCTCTGCCCGGCTCTGCCTTGCTCTGGCCCGCCCTGGCAGCCGCCCGAGCAAGAGCCGCAGGCAACGGAGCAGCCCGGGTCAACGCCCGAGCCAAAGCCCCCGAAGAAACCAGACCCTCTAACAGCGCGTTGCAAAAGTCACTGCGGGGCAGCGTCTAGCTTCTGGGCTGCGTTGTCGGTCCTCACGGCCCCGAGGCCGCTGCGGTCCTCCGCCTTGCGCTTTGGCCTCC
>JAYRFD010000294.1:0-2032 GCA_041908565.1 Polyangia bacterium
CCAAGGATCCCACCGACCCCAACTTTCAGCGGGCCGGGGCCTGGGTGGCGCGCGTCGAGCTACCGTTCGAGAAGTTCACGATCACGGCGCTGTTCACGCCCCAGGTGCTGTACCAAAACAGCGGCATCCCGTTTGCGTTGATGAAATACCCGGACTATCCGCTTGTCGACGGCACCAAGCCGGCGGATGACTCGTACCATTATCTGCTGGCCGCTCGCCTGTATTTTCTGTTGTTTAATTCGGACGTAAACCTGTTTTATTATTTCTCAAATAAATACAACGACTTGCTTGAGAATGCATCGCGCTTTGGGGCCAGCTTTTCGCGGTACTTCTTTACGGATTACGAACTGCATATCGAAGCGCTGTTTCAGTTCGGCAGCTCGCGCCTGTATGCCGACCACCTGTGTGCGGCTGCCACGGTCTGCAACTTTCAGACGGCGATTTCGGCCAGCAAGGTGCGCGATGGTCAGCTGTATCCCCGCTTGGTGATCGGCGGTCGCACGCAGTTCCGCGACGAAAGCCTGCTGTCCATCGAGTACTACTATCAAGCCGATGGCTACAGCGATCAGGAGTTCGAAGACTATCTGCGCGTCGCCTATCGCGCGCTGCAGCTAACTGGTGGCACGTCGTTTGCGACCGGATCCAGTGGCCAAAGCGGGCTGCCGCAGCGCTTCACCTTCGACCCGCTGCGACGGCACTACCTGATCATCAGCTACAACAAGCCGCGCATCAAAGAGGACTGGACGATCGGCGCGACACTGATTGCAGGGCTGACGGATCTGTCGGGAACGATCTCGCCAACTGTGTCCTGGAGCGTCCGTGAGTGGCTGACTTTGTCGCTGTTCGGCTTCATCCCAATCCGTGGCATTCCCGTCGGACAGGTGACGGTGAACGATGTGGCGATCAGCGAATATTCGCTGCTGCCGATCGACTTCCGCTTTCTGTTCGAGGCACGCGCGTTCTACTAAAGGAAGCATGGCCATGACCGCAACTGCGCCTTCCGCTGACACTGCACCGCTGGTTGTTCTGCGCGAGATCGTAAAGAGCTATCAGCTGGGCAAGACCGTGGTCCCCGCCCTGCAAGGCGTGGATCTTGAAATCCGTCGCGGCGAATTCACCGTGGTCATGGGGCCATCGGGATCGGGCAAGTCGACGCTGCTGAACATCATCGGCTGCCTGGATCGCCCGTCGAGCGGATCGTACAAATTCGCCGGCGAAGAGGTCAGCGATCGCGACTTTGACAAGCTGGCGAGCGTTCGCAACGAGAAGATCGGGATCATCTTTCAGTCCTTCAACTTGATCCCGGTCTTGAACGTCATCGAAAACGTCGAGTTCCCGTGCTTGATGCGCCGCCATCGCGAGCCCATGAAGGCGCTGCGCGAGCGCGTGGTCAAGCTGTGCGAAGACGTCGGCTTGGCTCCTTATGTCAAGCACCGCCCCGACGAGCTTTCGGGTGGTCAGCGGCAGCGTGTGGCGATTGCGCGCGCGCTGATCACGCAGCCTGAACTGGTGCTGGCGGACGAACCGACTGCGAACCTGGATTCCAAGACATCGGAACAGATCATCGCGCTGATGCAGCAGCTAAACCAAGAGCGCGGCGTAACCTTCCTGTTTTCCACGCACGACCCGCGCGTGATGCAACACGCCAAGCGCGTCGTGTACATCGCCGACGGCCGCATCGTCGAGGGCAATCCGACCGCCGCAAGCTCGGGACACTAGGCGCGCATGACGCGACGTCTGACAGCGGCTGGTGTCGTGGCCGCGCTGACCTTGGCATGGACAGGGCCGATCTGCGCGCAGACTGCGACTGGATCTGCTGCTGCATCCAGCGTTGCCAGCGGTGAGCCCGCGCCTGGAAGGTTAGCGCCTGAGATCGAGCCGCCACCGGCGCCACTGGAAGAACCCGAGCCCGAGCCGGCTCCCTTGATCGTCGAAAAGACAGCCGCGGAGCGCGCAGCCGAGGTGCGGGCCCAGCAGGCTGCGGAAGAAGCAGGACGGCGACGCGTCAGCACCCTGCGTGAGTTTACAGCCG
>JAYRFD010000295.1:0-3037 GCA_041908565.1 Polyangia bacterium
AGTCGGCCTGTCCGCGAGCCATCGCCGTCAAGAGCGGTCGTCGCCCCGCTGATTCATGGAGGACCAACAGCAGGGGAAGCAGCGACAGGACGGTCACCGCCTGGTACAGCAGCCACAAGCCAAGCCACAGCCCTGGTCGAGACCGCAGGCGTCGCCAAGCGGCCACAGACACACCAGGCGAGGGATCTGGCTCGATGGACCGCGACGGGGCGGGCGGCGAAGGCTCCGTCGGCGCGGATGCGATCGAGGTTGCGGGGGTCGCCATGTCAGCCTCCCACCAGATCCAGCAGCGTGCTTAGCCAGCCCAGCCAGGTTCCAAAGATGCGGGCAACCGTCCGTCGCTGTGGCTGCACAGACAGGCCGTTGTTCAGCCGCTGCACATCGGCGTGCACCCGCCTTTGGGGATCGACTTCGGCGTAGGCCAGCGGCTGCATGCGGCGATGGAAACGCAGCGTATGCAGACGATTTTCGGGCGTCTGCTGCTGTTCTTCGACGGTCCACTGCGAATCTTCGCTGGATCCATCGCGGAACACCGCGCGCACCGTCACCGGCAAGATGAAGTCACCGCGTCGCTGCACGATGACGTGGCTGTTGTAGCGCAGCGGAGTCACCTCGGTCGCCGTCGCCAAAAGCTCGTGCCGACCGGCCCCTTTGCCAGCGCACGCGGCCTGCTGCGACGATCGAAGGATGTCCAGATAGGCGGCTCGATCCTGGGCAGAAGCGAACTCGGACCCGGCACTTGGGGGCGGATCGCTTGCACGGTTGGGGGCGGCACAGTCGTAAAAACCTGCGGCCAGCTCAAACGGCTCGCTGACCGCTTCATCGACGGAATAGTCGACCAGACGGGCGGAATCGAGAGCTTGGTTGAAAAACCAGCTCAAATCCTGACGCGCCCCTTCAGTCAATGCCGCGACAAAGTCCCGTCGGCTGGGGTGACGATAGCGGGCCCGTTCGGCATAGCGAGCAAAGCCAGCGCGCATTTTCTCGTCGCCGATCAGCCCTTCGAGCGTGCGCAAGAAGATCGCCGAGTGGTCGTAGGTGATGGCACCGTAGTCGCTGCGCGGGACGCGGAAGCTCGGTCGTCCCAGTGCACTGCGCTGCGTCGTTGCACGATAGGCCAGCCAGTTGCGTTCGACGGTCGACATGCACAGCCACGGCAGTTGCACGGCCGAGCAGCGACCAAACATGCGCTCCATGACCCAGCCAGTGAAGGTCTCGTTCAGCCCTTCGTCCAGCCAGGCCTCTTCGACTTCGTCGCTGGCGAATAGGTGATAGAAGTACTGGTGGCCAAACTCGTGGGCGGCGGTCTCTTCCAGGTCGTGAAGGCCGGTGGGAAGTGGCAGCGCAAACACGGTGATCAGCGTCGGATATTCCATGCCGCCAGAGCCATTGCCGCGCACCGGCGGAACGATGACGGTCAGGTTGCTGTAGGGGTACGGCCCGACGCGCTGCGCCGCTTCGGTGATCGCGGCTCGCACGCCGGCTAGCTGCCGTGGGTCGTTGGCTTCCTGTCCGCGCCGAGTCATCAAGCGAAGCTGCAGCGGACCGTAGCCATCGTCGAAGGTCTCGCGCTTCTCGATGAATTCTGGGTCGGTAAAGAACGCGAAGTCGTGCACGTCTTCGGCGACAAAGCGCAGGATGCGCCGATCGCCCTCGAGCCGATCGCCGACCTGCACGCCAGTCGCGCCGACCTGCGTCGCACGTGGGACGTTGATCTCGACTTCGTAGCTGCCAAAGTCGGCGAAGAATTCGGTGACGCCATGGTACTGGCGCGCTCGCCAGTGACAGTCGCTGCCACCGCCGCAGTCCCAGACACCGATCTTGGGAAACCACTGCGTCACGGCGTGATACCGGTCGGCCCAGCCCGATCGCGCGAACACTCGCGGCAGCTGAAGGTTCCATGAAAACTGCACTTCCACCGTCGCACTGGGGCCAAGTGGAGCCGGCAGCGGCAGCGTCAGCAGCGTGTCATCGATCACCGCGGTCGAAAGCACATCCCGACCGTTTACGCGCAGCGTCGACAGGTCGATGGCGCCGAAGCCCCGTTCGGGCATGTCATCGCCACGCAGCGTGGCCCCAGCTTCAAAGACAAAGGTCGATGCGAAGTTCTTAAACGCGTTTTGATACAGGTGAAACACCAGACGGTCGACGGGCTGGCGTTCCAAGTTGCGCCAAGTCAGCACGCCTTGGGCAACGATGCGGTGGTTCGGTTCGTCAAGCGTCGCCTTCAAGCGATAGCTGGCGTTGCGCGGACTCTGCGATAGGCCGCCCGGCGCGCCAACCGGACGCAGTGGGGAAATCGGTGCCGCAGCCCGCAGAGCTTCGGCTGGCAAGGCAGGCTCTGCCGCCCTGGCTTGCCCGATGGAAGAAAGGCCCGCAGCTTGCCCAGCCAGCACGACCACTACAGCAATCAGACCCAGAACGGGTCGCAGTCTGTTCATGGCTGGACGCTACGACCTGCGCGACAGTCGACCGGCAGCGCTCGCCACTTCTTGGCCTAGCTGCCACAGCTTGTTCTTAAGTCCCTCGTCGCGGATCTTCCCTTCCGCATCGACGACCTGCCCAGCGCGATCCAGAGGCAGGACCAGCGGCACCGTCCAGCCGCGGAGGGCTCGCACGACGAACTCCATCGTGTTGATCGCCTGCAGTCCCTGCACTCCGCCGGCCGTGCTGATCAGGCCGACGACCTTGTCGGTCAGGTACTTGGGTTCGCGGTGGCTCAAGAGTTCCAGCCAGTCGAGCGCGTTCTTAAAGGCGCCGCTGATGCTGCCGTGGTACACGGGGCTGCTCCACAGCAGGCCATCGGCGCTGGCGACGGCATCGACCATGCGCAGCACGCCCGGAGTCGGTGGCAAGTCAGGGGTATAGATCGGCAGATCGAGGACGCGGATCTCAAGCAGTTCGGTGTCGGCCCCGGCGTCTGCGGCGCCTTGCAGAGCGGCTTCTAGGGTCCGGATGCTCGTCGAGCCGGGCTTCATAGAGCCACCGATGCCGACGACTTTGACAGCCTTCATGGTCCCTAGCGAAGCAGACCGGC
>JAYRFD010000296.1:0-14097 GCA_041908565.1 Polyangia bacterium
ATCGCCGACATCGACGCATCCAGCCCCGGTCCCGAGATCGTCTTCGCCGGCTTTGACGGCATGATCCACGCGGTGTCCGCTTCACGCAGCGAGCGCTGGTCCTATCGCTACACCAGCGATCCCAACGTGCTGACCGGCGGTGTCGCCATCGGTGATCTATCGGGCGATGGCATTCCCGAGATCGTCTTTGCCAGCTATTCCACCGACGCCGACAAGAGCGCGCTTTACATCTTGGATGCCGGCGGCAACCTGCAGCATCGCATCGCCCTGCCCCGCCGCGGCGCCATGCCCGTGCCCACCCTGGCCGACGTAAATGGCGATGGCAGCGTCGAGATCCTGGTGTCGCTAAAGGACGCGGTCGACAAGGTCGAAAGCGTCAGCGTGTACACCGTGCCCGGTTCGTCCAGCAACTGCCTGCCATGGCCCAGCGGCCGCGGGGATCTTCTGCGCAGCGGCTGGGCTCGTAAAGGATAAGTCTGCGGCGCGCGGCAGCCCCCTCAAAGAACCCGCCCGGCCCTTTGTCTGCCGCTGCCTTTCCGCTCGTTTTCTCTTTTCTTTCCGTCGCTGCACGACCAGGCCATGTCCGTGGTAGCGTGGCCCCGCTTCATCGTCACGTGTCCCGCGCGTAGCCGGTCGCAAACTTTCCAGCATCGCCGCTGGTCAGATCCGGCGGGCTCGCTTCGTATTCATGGCCAGTCATCACGTGGGCTCCCCCCTCTGCCCACCCTTTTGCCCATGCGAGGAGTTGCGATTATGTCGAACGATCGGCGGTCCATCGAGCGCTCACTGGAACAGCTACGCTCGTGGCTGCAGGGCCGCGTTCAAAGCCCTGCGCGCGATGGCTGGGAAGATCTCAGCGCGCAGATTGACGCAGCGCTGCGCAGGATCGAAGACCTACTGGCCCGCCAAGCGCTGCAGGAAGCCGCCCTCGAACTAAGCCTGCTGCAGCGTCGTCTGGGCATACCGACCGGCATCGCATCGCCGTACTGGAAAGCCACGCCAAGCAGCGAACGCCCGACCGAGCCCGTCTATCGCGGCTGGGACGAACCGATGCTCGGCGTGCCGCGACGCCCCGACGACACCAGCTGGCTGGATCAGCCGCGAAACGGCGGCTACGTCGAGCCAGTCGATGCCTATCGCGGCGATCGCAGCACAAGTGCACCGGGCCGCGCGATGGCGGCACTTTCGCAGCGCATCAACCGCTTGCTTTCGCACGAAGAACTCGAAGTCCATCCCGAAGTCCGCTGGCCGGAAGAGATTCACGCCCAGACCAGCTTTCGCGTCTTTGTCGCCTCTCAGAAGACGGAGTCTGCATTCACCGGCGAGGCGCTAAAGCTGCCCCGTCGCGCCGGTCAGCCGCTGGATCTGGAAGTGCGGGTCGTGCTGCCAGAATCAGGCGCTCTGCAGCTACGCAGCCCCGATCAGGGGGTCCTGCGCATCGATGACAACGGACGCTCGGCCGCGCTGGGCTTTGATCTGTTCGCGGTGTCACCCGGAACGCACATCCTGCAGATCGCGCTGCGCCATGGCGGCCTGGAACGCAGCTGTCTGTCCTGCGAGATCGACGTCGGTCCATCGCAGCTTTCACAGCCGGCGCAGCTTTCACAGCCGGCGCAGCTTTCACAACCGGCGCAGCTTTCACAGCCGGCGCAGGCCGCGGCGAACGCCCCACTCATCGAGCCGGGATACAAGTCCGCGGGGCTCGGCGACCTGCCGCGCAGCGAGCCATTTTCGGGTCTGCTGTTGTCCGTTGGCCGCGCGGGCAGCACGGGCGACAGGACCGCCTATCAAGTCGTGCTCAGCGGCCCCGCCCTGGGTGGAGAGGTCATCGATGAGGAGATCGTCCTGCCGAGCGATCACCAAGCGATGCTGGCGCAGCTCTTCTGTGAGCTAACCCCCGCCCTCAAAAGCGATGCCGATCCGACGCGTGAACTCCGGCTGCGCAACATCGGCAGCAGTCTTGCGGCCAAGGTGCTGCCCACTGCGATTCGCGACGTCCTTTTTGATCCGCACTGGATTCCGGGCACGCCGCTGCACATCGAGTGCGGACACCTGAACATGCCCTGGGAACTGCTGCAGCCCGTCGGGCACAGCGATCGACCGTTCCTGGGTTCGCACTTTGCAGTGACCCGCTACCCACGCCTTGGGACAACACGCGACGTGATTGGCAAGGGACCGGCGGTCTTGGTGGCGCCTACCTCGTCCGGCTTGCAGTTCGCGGACGAACAGCGCGCGATCTCTCGCATGCAGGGCAAGGAACCCACTCAGCTTTCGGCGGCGGACTTGCTGCTTCGCTTTCTGCGTGGCGACGTGTCCTGCGGTCTGTTGCACTTCTGTTGCCATGGCGACTCGACGCTGGGCCAGATGCTGGGCAACAAGCTTCAGCTCGACGGGGGCTTTCTGTTTCCGAGCGATGTTCCCAGACCCGCCCGAGGACAAACCGGCGCCGTCCGCGGTGCCTTGGTATTCCTAAATGCCTGCCGGGCCAACAACGCACTGCAGACCCTGTGGGGCGACGGCGGCTGGCCCGAGGCCTTCCTGGCGGCCGGCGCGGCCGTCGTCATTGCTCCGTCGTGGTCGGTCAGCGATGAAGGCGCAGCCGAAGTGGCGGCACGGCTGTACCAAGGACTGCGCGCGGGCCTGACCGTCGGAGAATCCATGCGGCAAGTCCGCGACGGGCTGGGCAGTCTGTTCGTGCGCGACCACCTAAGCTACGCCGTCCTAGGAAGTCCCAACGCACGCTTCGTTGCTTCTCCCTAGTTCCGCGGAGTTTGTTAGATCTGCACAGCGCGGTGCGTACGTCGATTACAGCGCGCTGATTCAGCCGCCCGAACCGGAAAGAAGACCGTCCGTGAACAACAAGAAGATCAAATCGAGCACGACTGGCAGCACTGGTGGATCGACGGGTGAGCCCGCCCTGGGCAGCGGCCCCGCGCAAGCCGCAGCCGGAATTGGGGATGAATGGCGGCCACTGGGATACGGCAAGTGGGACGATCGCGGGATTCGCCCAGCCGAGGGAGAAAAAGCGTCCAGCGGAACGCCGGTCGCAAAGGCAGAGCCGGTCGCAGCCCCGGGTCCCACGCCCAGCAAGCGTCCCAAGAAGGTCTCCAGCCGGGGCCCCACACAATGAGAGACGCCGACGACACACGATCGCACTCGATGCCGTCGGCTTGGCTACGCCGTCTGTGGTTTTTGGCCCTGTTGTCCCCCCTTGGAATGCTGATCCTGGTGGCCATCGGTGGGCTTTCTCCCCCGCGGATGGACGTGGTGGGCTGCAACTTCTTCCGCGGCGACGGCAGCTGCCAGCAGGCAGCAGGGACGGAGCCGCTGCGCCTGTGGCTGGATATCTCGCCCGATGCCGATGTGACGATATGGCATGGTCTGCGCAAGCTTGAAACGAATAAATATACAAAGGTTGCCACTTCGCCTACGCGGGGCGTCTTAGTCACCATCGCCCCCACCCAATTTATCAAGCCATTATCTGTGCATATGCGATTGCCTTTCGCTGGATTTAAGCCAATTTGGCGATGGCGGCTGCTGCGTTTTACAACACGCAATGAAAGCGCTTGGCTACGTCAAGCCTGGCAGCTGTTTTCATCAGATCACCGACAAGAAGCACTGGCCCTACTTGAACAAAATCGCAATATGCCGCAGACCGCCGAAGAAAAGGCGCGCATTAAGTCCTTAATGGCCGTGATTGCAATCGAGGATCGCGCCCCAAATAGTCTGCAATTGATCGAGGAAGCCATTGAAGCGTTTCAACAAGCGAATTTGCTGTCGGATGCCCTGGAAATGGGCCTTTGGCTGAAAAACCTGCTAGTCCATGAGCGCTTCGAGCTGAGCCGGGCCGAAGCAGAGCTACACAAGCTACGCCCCCTATTTGAACAGCTGCCGCAGTGGGCTCCCTGGGAATCCTATGCGCTGGCCGAAATCGCCTATCTGCGGGGCGATCCGCGGGGCGCGCTGGAGGCGCTGTCGCGCGGTATGGAGATCGCAGCGCGGACTGGCAACCATCGAGCCCAGCACGACATCCTGCGGCTGCAGTCGGTGGTCTACGTCGCCATGGGGCGGCTCAGCGATGCCAAAAGTCGGCTGGACGATGCGCAGAGCCTGCCCGCCGTGGGGCCCTGCCGAATGTTCGATCTGTACCGATCGCTGGCCCAGCTTGAGCTGCGTTGGGACGAGGCGTTCGCCGCCGCGCAGCCCATCGAGCCCAAGCGCCCCTTGGGACCCGCATACATTGCCAACCAACAACAAGCGCTGGCCTATCTGACGCAGGCCCTGCGACTGACCGAAGGACAAGCGGGCTGTTCCAAGCCGCTGTTCGCGGCGCAGGCGCTGACCCTGATGGCTCAGCTAGCGGCGCAGCGCGGGGACGATGCGCTGGCGCGAACGCATATTGCCGACGCGCAGCGACGGCTGCAGCTGACAGGTCCACGCGCGGCGGGCACCCCGTCCGAGCTGTCTGAGCTACGCATCTCCTGGCAGGTGCTGCTGGCCGACGCCGATCGCCGAGCCAAGCGGTTCGCCGAGGCCGAGCAGCAGTACATGCAGCTCGACACTGGGCAGGCCAACTTTTACGACAGCAGCCTGTGGGCGCGTACTGGGCAGGCACAGATCGCGCTGGCCCGCGGGGATATCGACGCTGCGCTAGCCCACTACGCCCGCGCAGAGGCCTATTTGGACGAACGCAGCCTGGCCATGCCACTTGGCGCCGGCCAAGGAGGGTATCTGGCCCGCTACAGCCCCAGCACATCGCTGTACGTCGACTTGCTGCTGTCGCGCGCTGAAGGCCAGCCCGAACCCGAAAAGCAGGCCTGGCTGGCCAAGGCTCTGTCGGTGATCCGCCACGCTCGCACGCGGGGACTTCGGGGCCTGCTGAACGTCGAACGCCTGGCCCACCTGCAGGCCGCCGAAAAGCAGGACTACGAAAAGTCATTCACCGTCTACAGCCAGCTTCGTGGCGAACTGGACACGTCCATCCGGCAGATCTGGGGCGGAGCCGATAGCGAGCTGCGGACCAAGCGACAGCAGCAGCTACTGCTGGCCGAAAAGGCCCTGCTGCAGCTACAGACCGCCCTGTCTCGGCTGGGCTTCAATCGCACCCTGGCTACGACAGATACGCCAGATACGACAGGCACGACGCCTGATTCGTCGCCCGTCCCGACGGGCCAGGCTCTGTTCACTTGCTTCCCGCTGCGGGCCGACTGGGCCTGCCTGCTTTCCAGCGCCGAGGGCATCCAGGTACACCGCTTCCCCAGCCTGGACATGGACGCCGCGCGGGAAAAGCTGGGCAGCACGCTGCTTGACCCGTTCGCCAAGCGACTGCAGGCCGCGTCGCTGACCAAGCTGCGCGTGGTCGCCTATGGCCCGCTGCGCGAGGTCGATCTGCACCTGCTGCCGTTTGGCCCGGACCACAAACCGCTGTGGCTGCGGCAGCCGCGGCTGGATGTCGCTTACGCCGCCGACCTGCCGGTGATCGGCCAGGCCACGCCCACTGGCCCCACGCGACAGGCCTTCTTGCTGTCCGATGCCCACGGCAACCTACCCAACCTGGGCAGAGCAGCCGAGGCCATCGCCACCAGCCTGCGCAGCGCCGGGTACAGCGTCGAAAACATCCGGCAGCCAGTACCCGACCACAGCGGTAGCTCGACGGAAGGCCCGACGCCGCCTGTGCCGCTGACCACCCTGCTTGAAAAGATCGGTTCTGTTGATTTATTTCACTTCGGATCCCATTTTAATTATCAATACAGCGGTGGCCTAAATAGCCATATCCCGCTTCCCGATCAAGCGGGATTCAGCATCGGCGATCTTCTGCAGCTGCCCCGCGTCCCCCGCCAAGTCACCCTATTTGGCTGCAACACGGGCCGATCGATGGAAGAAGTCGGCAACTTGGAAACGCTGGGCCTAGCCCAGACCTTCTTGGCCAAAGGCAGCCAGTGGGTGGTGGCGGGGGCTCGCCCGCTGAACGACGGCTTGGCAGCAGGCATCGCCAAGGCCTTCTACCAGCACCTGTCGCAGCATCCCGACGACCCCCACGAAGCCCTGCGTCAAGCCGTCTTGGGAACGGGACAAAAGCCCGTTCAAAGCCACCGAGCGCTCACACCGGCCTTGGACCTGGGCGCCTACCGCGTCTACGAGCCCTAACAGCGTGTGCACCCGCCGCCCCCCGCCCGGCAACCCACCGCGGAGTCCGTCATGACCCCACCGCAACGCGAAGCACTTGTCCCCCTGGAAACCTATCAGGCGGCCTGCAACGGCGATCCCGCTGCACTCAAGCAGTTCTTCACCGCCGCCCTGCCCTACATTCGCGGTGTCGTCCACAGCACCCTGTCGCGCTGCCGACCCGGCGCCCTGTCGCGCCGCGATGACTACGTGCAGGACGTCTGCGTGGCGCTGCTGGCCCCAAGCAAAGACAAGCCCCCCGTCGAGCGCGCGGCGATGAAGCGCTACAGCCCGGCGCGCGCCCCGATCCACGCGTTCTTGTTTGTGTTCACGCGCACCCGGGTGCTCGATCGCTTGAAGCACGACGACGCAGGGGGCCGGCACACCGCGCTGATCCCTCCGACCGAGCTTGCCGACTGGGCGGCCCAGGCCGAACAGCAGCACGAAAAGCCCGACTGGCGACTGCCGCTCGAACGACTGGATCAGCACCTGCAAAGCGCGCTGTCGCCGCGCGAACGCCAGGTTCTGGAGCTTCACTTGGCCGGCATGCTGCCGAAACAGATTGCAGCACAGCTTGAAATCACCGAGAGCAATGTCTATGCGATAACCTACCGTCTACGCCATGCCATCGCAGGCTGCTGGCTGCAGGTAATGGGGGAATCGTTCCCACTGCCGGATGAGAAAAAGCCTCCCAACGAAGCACAAAATCGAACAAGCAGCCGATAACTGCAATGAACCCAACCCCGCAGCTGCGTGAAATGGCGTATCTCTGCCCAAAACATGTGCTGATTTGCAAGAGAGTGGTTAGAAAGCCTAACCATCCAGCGTACTGTTGGCAGAGTACCCGTTGTGCAGATTGGGAGAAATAAGTATGAGCGCCAATCACATCCAGAATGAAGGCGATGAACGAACGCTGGCCGCTACCGGCCAAACGAGCAATCCAGGCGAGCCACCTGCGATGCGTCCAGACCCGTCCTCTCCGGCGGAGCACAGGCGCCGCCTGCGTGCTGAGCTGGCGCTTGCCGAAGCCGCCGAGTCGGAGCATGTCGTCGAGCTAGCCGAGCCCAACGTGGATGAGGCGCTGGTCGCACAGCTTCTGCAGAGCCACTTGGGCGAAGCGCGCTTAGCCGATCGCGCGTCGACCGAGCAGAGCCAAGAGCCCAAGAAAAAGCCCGTCGCAGCGGCCAAACCAACCTTCGACTGGGCGCGATTCCGCCGAGAGCCCGCGCTGGCGGTGTCCCTGATTGCAGTCTTGGTGGCGGTCATCCTGCCAGTCTGGCTGTTTCGCACGGGCTACCATCCGTCGACACCGCCCCCGCTGGCCTACACGCTGGTATCCTATGGCGATGAAACGACAGCCGGACTAGAACCGCAGACGCCTTCTGCAAGGGAACCCAGAAAAGCCGTTCCGCAGCTATCACTGGATTCCCGATTGCAAATCTATCTGCGCCCCGCCGATCCTGTGCGCGAAGATCTGGCCGTTCATGCCTTTATACGCAGCGGAAAGAACATTGAACCCTGGGCCGTAACATTGGAACGGTCATCCAGCGGAGTATTCCAGCTGCGTCGCAAGGTGCGCGAACTTCCGCCGTTGTCTCCCGGTCGCTGGGAATTGTTCTTTGTTGTTGGTTTCCCCAATAAAATACCAAATACGCAGCAACTATTGCAGTTGTTAAATGATGGTATCCGCGAAGAAGCGCATGCCGGCTGGCAGCTACTGCGCGGCGAGCTGAGCATCGTCGACGCCGAGACCAAGCCGCTGTAGGCCCGGCTGTCCTTCGCATCGACGGTAAGTGGGCCCCTTCGCAGGCAAGTTTCCGGCGGGGTCCGCCGAAGCACTGAACTGTGTTTATCAATACCCGCGGCGCTGGCTATGCCCGCGGCGCTGGCTCGCTGCCGGCCTTGATTTTCGTTCTGGAGAAACGACCATGACTTCTTCGCATCGCAATGGGCCTATTGGGGCTCCCCTACGCCGCTCGATTGGTTCAATCGAATCCGTCCTCGCAGGAATCGCCTTATTCGGCTTTCTGGGACTGTTCTTATGGGTCTTTCGCGCTCCATCGTGTACTGAGCCGGTCCTATCGCACTACACGTTAACAATTGGCGAATACCCAGACCCAGACGCGTCGTCCTGCACTCATCCCAGTGCACAGGCAGAGCCACTGACGCCGGAAGAAATCCACTGACCTATCGCAAAGAACAAGGATGCCAAGCCGTGTCCTCGTTCCAATCGAATCTTACAATCAACGCAGCGGACGCGGTCTACGTCTTCTTCAGCAAAGCGGTTCGTAGCTCGCCCAGATCGACAAGCTGCAGCAGCAGGTTTTCTTTGCGTACGCGGTCCATGCCGCCCGACATGCGAAACTGAATCGTGGGAAAGTGGTCGACCAGTAGCTGATCGAAGTCTTCGTCGGTGGGGACCAGCGCACGCAGCGCTTCGCGAAGCTCTGGCCTTCCACAGTCGCGTGACAATACCTGTCGCCAGTGCGGACTCCCCCCGGACTTTCCGGACGCGGCCCGGAAGTGCAGGTCCTTGGCAGCGTCGGACCGATAGTATGGGACGTACGCCTCGCCATCGTGTCCTTGCAGACCAGCCTCGGCAGCGGCGGTCGCCAGGGCAACCGATACCGAATACCCGTTGGCCAGTGCTTGATAGAAGCCGCCGGCAAACGTCTGCGCTGTGCGGTTATTGATGGGTCGCCGCGTGCCAATTGCAACATCAATCACTGCCGAAAGCGCTTTGGCCAGTGGCTCCGTCGAGCAACCATTCAAAATGACGCACTTGGTATGCGATTGAATATAGGGAAGCTTAAACACTTGCACAATTCGATCCGCCGGAATGGCTTGAGCCATGCCATTTGCATCTTCGAACTGCAGTCCATCCTGATCACAGTGACCACCAAAGTGGACAATCTCGGATGGGTTGTTCTGAAAGATTCCCAGCAAGTCGTTTGTACGTACCGCAAATTGCTGGTTTACGTTAAACAGGTCTCGGTACTTCGCCTTGGCCAGCTGAACGCCAATCTCGCGAACCTCTGCATCCAGGCGGGTTCGGGCCATGTTGATAGGGGAAGAACCAAGAAACAGAACCTGGGTCATGGGGAAGCCTCGGTAGTTCACAGAGGAAAGAGCGGAGCCGCGGGGGGCTTTTCCCCCGACCTGCCACTACGACGCGGCCGCAGCGCATTCTGACAAGGTCATCGCGCGGCGGGCCACATCGTCGCTGCGGAACAAGCACAGGCCGCTTCGCGCGGTCGCCAGCAACGACCGGCAGGCAGGCTCGGCATGCGGCCGCGGGCTTGGGCAGCGCTATTCGGGAAGCTGGTCGAGGATCTCTTTGGACTCTGGAAAGCGGCCGCTCTGCTGCTTGGAAAACAGGAGCTTTCCGTCGACGAGCACGTCGAACTGACCCTTGCCGCCTACCTCCAGGATGGGGACCGCGCCAGTTTCTTGTTCGATATCGGCCGCGAGACTCGCAGCCCGGGGTTTGTAGTTTCACATCAGGCAGTACTTGATGACGACCTTCATGGACAGCCTCCTTGCTGAAGGGCCCGAGCATACCGCGCCGCGCCGGCGGGGTAGAAGCCAGAAACGGTCACGGGGTGCAAGCACGCGAAATCGGACACCTGCGCTCGCTGGCCTGCCCTTGGCGCGCGACCCGCAGCGCCGATCGCGGCAAGGGCGCTCGCAATGCGCACAGACCCGACGCAGCCCATGTTCGTCGCGGAGCCGCCCAGTCTTTCGATCAGGAACAAGCCGCCGGCCCAGGGGATGCGCAGACTTCTTCGGGCAGAAGTACGCAGTCCTGTTCGCTGGGCAGGCCGCCTTGACTATGGGCGTCGTAATACGCGCGCAGGTCGGCACCGCCGCGATGCGCAAGCCACAGGTGATAGGCCGGCAGGTGCACGCGCCCGGGGTGTTCTTGCGGCACAAGCAGCCATGCCGCTTGGCCGGTGCGGGTCGTCTCGCGTCGGTAATGGGTCAAAAGCCGCCGACCGCGCAGACCGGCTGGCGGCGCAAGCAGCCACCACAGAGGGTCGTACAGCACCACGTCTTTGACCCCCAGACGCAGGAAGTGCATCAGCAGTCCGTCTTCGGGAAGCGAGAGCGTGTCGACCAAGTGAATGACAAGCTCGGGACGCAGGCCGCGCTCGTAGACGCGGAAGGAACGAAGCTGTTCCTCGTACCCAAGCCCCGGCAGGACATACAGATCCGGGGTGACGCGGGCCAGGCGGTCGGCGGGATCGTAGTAGAACGTGACGTCGGTGCCGACGCGGACCGGCATGCCTGTTGTCGACTTGCCAAGCGCGATGCGTAGCTGACGGCAAAGCTGGGTTCGCGTCCACTGCAAGGCAGCATACTCACCAAGGTCGACACGACTTTCCGGCACGCGGTTCTCCCTGAAGCAGAGGGCTGCAGACCGACCCTAAGCAAGCGGATCGTAGCGAAGTCAGAGGCAGAAGCAATCTTTACCTCGTCAGAGTGGTTGACGGCGGCAGCGTGCAGCCCTTACCCTCATACCTGCGGAGGCTGTTGCTGAATGGCGACGTGTAATTCTTGGATAACAAACTGCTTTTCGGGTCTGCCCTGGTTGCGGTCCGTGGCGTGTGGCGTGGTGGGAATGGCGGCCTGGTCCGGTGTGGCGGTGGCTGCCGACACAACCATGACTCCGACGACCCCAGCCACGACGGGCAGCGGGCCGGTCGTCATCGACGCGCGCCGTTCGCTGCCGATCTTTCCAGCCAATGGCTGGAAGGATGGCTTCTTTGTTGAACACAGCCCCATCGGTGACTTCGGTCTGCACATCCGCGGAACGGGCATCTACGGCCGCGATCCGCTGGGACGCACCGACGATCTGAACGCACTGATTCAGAACCGCTTCACGCTGCACGCCGCAGCCTTGGTCTCGATCGCCGGCTGGGTCGAGCTAGGCGCCGCGATGCCGTTCGTGCTGTATCAAGATGGCTCGGGACTGCAGCTCAGCAAAGCGGCCATCGGTGACCTGCGACTGCTCGGCAAGATCAACATGCACCTGCCGGACAAGGGCCCGCAGGTGGCGTTCTCGCTGGGCTTGGGCTTCCAGACTGCGACGTCCGGATCGGCGTTTGGCGCCGGCAACATCAGCGGCTACCCGCGCTTGATCATCGATATGCCCAAGCTGCTCAGCAAGCGGCTGCACATCGCGGGCAACATCGGCGCCATCATCGCGGGCACCACGCGTCCCTGCACCGCCGATGAGATCGCGCTGATCGAACGGCAAAACCAGCAGATGATGATGATGCCGACCATGGGCACGACCATGCCCGGCACCGGCATGAACATGACGACCGCCACCAACACGCCTGTCTGCGAACAGCGCGTGCTGGGCCTTGGCAACCACATCATGTGGGGCGTCGGAGCCTCGGGCGCGCTGTCACCGGACAACGGTCTGTACATCACGACCGAGCTGGTTGGTTCGTTTTCGGTCGGCAGCGAGCTAGCGACCAACACGCCTCTGTTCTGGACCGTCGGTCTGCGACGGGCCAAAGCGAACAAGACCTTCTTTTCCGCCGCCTATGGCTATGGCTTGACCGATTCCAGCCCCGGCCACACCGTGCTTGTCGCGCTGGGCCTGGTCTGGGAAACCGAGCCCCCCGCCAAGAAGAAGGAAGCGCCGACGGTTAAGGTCGAAATCAACGTCGCGGGCCTGCCCGGCGGAGCCAATGTCTCTGTTGGTGGCAAGGACGGAGCCAAGAGCGCCAAGCCGGTCAAGAAGGAAGGCGACAAGCCCGAAGGCGACAAGCCGGCCGGAGACAAGCCAGCCGGAGACAAGCCCGCAGGCGAGGCTGCTCCGCCGCCGCCCAAGCCTGCCAAGCCCGCCACGTACAGCGCCACGACCGAAGTCGATCTGCCCGAAGGCCTGGTGCCCGACGAAGCCAAGAAGGGCGACAGCAAGGGCAAGAAGTAAGGCTTGGCGTCCGCGTCCGCTCCTCTCGCAGCTTCCGTCGTTTTTCACCGCACATCCCGGGCTTTCAGCGCGCTGTCGCCGCCGCACAATGCGGCGGTGGTTTCGGCTGCGCTGTGGCACAACCGCTTGCTGGCGCTGGGCCTGCACGCACCGCTGTTCGTCGTCCACGATCTGGGTTGGGCGCTGTGCCTGTCGCCAGCCGAACGAGCCACGAGTGCGCTGTTTCGCCACGCGCCAGAAAAGCGCGTCGATGCCGCACCGGATCCAGACTACTGCGGGCTGATGCGTGAGCTTGTCGACGGTACGCAGCGCATCGCCGAGGCTCTGGCCCACAACCGAGCCGACGTGCAGATCGCGCTTTTGGCGCAGCTGATTTCGCCTTTGTGCCGAGCCTACGCGCGCGCCGGGCTGCCTGCGCTGCCCCCTGCCAGCGAGCTTCCCGTTTCCGCCGCGGCCTATCCATCACCAGCGCAGTACGGCGATGCGGCCTGGGCGCTGACTGCTGACCCATCGACGGATCCGCTGGCAACAGCCCGCGCGTTTGCGCGACTGGTCGTTGATCAGCGCCTGGCTCTTTTGACCAACCTGCTGTTGATCGATGTGGGAATGCTGCGCTTCTTGGGCAATCCCCAGTCTCGATCCGCACGCTCGGTGACTGGGTCCCCGCCTTTGTCTCTGACCGATCCCACGTGGGGCATGCCTGACCTGATGTCCGTCGTGCAGGCCGAGGCTCCGGACGTTCGTGACATCCTTCGCTTCTCGCAAGATCTGCTGCCCGCCCTGCTTGAACCACAGCGCAGCGAAGATCGACAGCAGTATCCCATCGGCGGACACGCATCGATTGAACGGCGTGGCTCGATCGACTCCCTGCTGGGCAGCGAGCTAGTCTTTGATGACACGCTGTTTCTGCACCGCCTGTCCGATGGAGAAGCGCTGTACTACGGACGCGAACGAACCCCAGATCGAAAGCTGGGTCCGGTGCAGATTCTGGTCGATGCATCGGCGTCCATGCGCGGGCAGCGACAGGTGTTTGCTCGCGGCTTGGCCTGGGCGCTGGCGCGACGACTGTCGTCTCGTCGTGAAGTCAGCCTGCGCTTCTTTGATGGCCGCCTGCACGAACCCCACACCTTCACCGCTGGGCCGCGTCCAACGGGCGCATCCGAAGCGCAGCTAGCGTTGCTGAGCTTCCGATCCGAGCGCGGTCGCAACTATCAGCGTGTCTTTTTCGATCTGCTGCGCGAGCTTCGCGGTCAGCGCCGGATTCGCATCAACGACACACGCGATCCAGCCGGTCGCCCAACACTGCACATCGTGACCCATGGCGAGTGCCACATCCCCCCGCGCATGATGCAGGATCTGGCAGAGCATGCAGATCTGTATGCGGTGTTCGTCATGCCTTCGGGTCCCCTGCGCGTCGACTACCTGCCATGGCTGGCCGGCTATCAAGTGGTCGATGAAGCGCTGCTAGATCATCGGGACGAACGACGACGCACGGCCCTGGGCATCATCGATCGCGCAGCGGAGCAAAAGGCTCGCGAGTAGTTCCCTGCGCGACGTGCCCCGCTTGATCGAGCCGCTTCAGAATCCCGGCTTTTGGGAAGTCGTTGTCTCGATCGGCTGCGCCCATATAATCCGCCGCATGCGCCTCGATACTGCAAATCGCTTGCTGCGTGTGTCTGTGCTGTCCGCGGGCCTTTGCCTGTCCCTGCCGCACTGCCGTCCCCCAGATGCGCCGCTGTCTTCCGACGAGCCCGATGCTGGAATCATCGACGACATGCAGCCAGCTGCAAGCGACGTTCGCTGCACCGACAAGCCACGCATGGCCGCCGGCACAACCAGCCGCATGATGATGTCGCGCGGCCAGAAGCGCGCGTATTACCTGCATGTGCCGACGGGTTACGACGCCAGTCGCGGCACGGCGCTGGTGCTGGCCTTCCACGGTCTGTCCGACAAAGCCCAGAGCTTCATGAAGTACATCGACATCG
>JAYRFD010000297.1:0-5915 GCA_041908565.1 Polyangia bacterium
GCGATGTCGAAGCAGTCGAGGATCGTCGGCATCAGGTCCATCGTCTGGGTGACGACGCTGCGCCGCTGCCCCGCCTTCGCCGCGTGGGCGGGGTGATGGACGATCAGCGGGATGTGCGAGATCTCGGTGTAGTAGGGCATCAGGTTCTTCACGCCGGGGAAGCGCTGCGCGAAGGCGCGATCGAACAGATCGTTTAGCTCTTTGGGGCGCACGCGCCGACCGGGCTGACCGCGCGCGATCAGCGTCTCGATCAGCGGCTGCGAGCCATGGTCAGCCGTCAGCACCACCATCGTGTTCTTCAGCCCCACGCTGCGATTCACCGCGAACAGCAGCTGGTCCAAGACCAGGTCCAGGCGCAGCAGCTGATCCATCATCTCGTGGCTGTCTGGGCCATAGGTGTGGCCGACGATGTCCGTCGCTGAAAAGCCGACGGCCAGGATGTCCGTGTGTTCGTCTTGCCCCAGCTGGTGACCGGCCAGCGCTTGCACCGCGACATCCAGCGTCAGCTCGTCCGCGAACGGCGTGCGTCGCAGGCTGTCGTAGAACTCTTTGTCCGGCGGTGCGCTGTACAGCTTGTGCGGGAAGACGATGTCCTTGCGATCCCACTCGCCCTCGACGGCGTCCGGGCCGGCGTAGCGGTCGTACAGGCCTTGGTTGGGGATCAGGCGCGTCCACGAGCGTCCGGCGTAGCGATCGGGGTACTTCTGCTCATTCCAGCGGAGCAGCCAGTCCGGCAGCTGCTGCATGTAGTACGTGCTGCTGATGAAGCGGCCCTCGGCTGTCTCGTACCAGTACGCGGCGTCGGCGCGGCGACCGGCCATCAGGATGGCGGCGCGGTCTTTTAGCGACACGCCCACGACCTTGGACTTGGGCGACTTGCTCTTTAGGACGTCGCCCAGCGTGAAGCCCAGGAAGTAGTGCGGCGATGCCCCGCGGCCTTTGCCACCGACCGGCGCGTGCACAGGATCGTCGACCAGGTTGACCGACTTACCCAGCAGCTGATCGTACCAACTGTTGGCGATCATCCCGGTGTGCGAGCCGTGCTGGCCGGAAAGAATGACCGCATGGCCTGGGCCGGTCTCGCAGTTGGCGTGGCGATAGCGCGTGTTCAGGAAGTGCGCGCTCGACGACAGAAGCGTGCGGAAGCCGCCGCGAAACAGCTTGCCAAAGCGGTCCAGATAGTCGTACCGCATCTGGTCGATCGAGATGACCAACAGCAGTCGCGGGCGTGCAACGGCGGGCTGGGTACTCGGCTGTGCCTCTGGCCGTCCTGTGAAAAACAGGCTCACGAGCGCCAGCAGGGTAGTAACCGAGCGAATTCTCAAGAGGAAGCCCGCCGCGAGAGGAGAACGACCCGACAAATATATCAAGGTTGTCATCTGGACCGAACCACGAAGTTCGCAGACGCGAAATCTGTCGGGGTCCTAGGGGCGAAGCGCGGGGTTCTGTACGGGAATACGGGGAGGCCAGCTGTGGCCTGTTTCGTCGAAGAAGTCCCCGGGGGAGGCGGGCTGAAGCTAGATGCCCAGCAGCTTGTCGATGTCTTTCTGGTCCATCACCTTCTTGGGCTTCGGGGCTGGCGCAGGTGAGGCGGGCTTCGAGGCGGCCGGCTCGCTCTTCTTGCTGCTGCTGCCGCTGCTCTTGCTGTGGTGGCGCTTGCCGCCCGACTTTTCGCCTTTTTCGCCCTTGTCATCGCTGGCGGCGGGCTTGTCATTGGCGGCAACCGGCTCGCTGGGCGTGGCTGGCTTGTCGGTCTTTTCCGGCGTCGTGGGCGTCGTCGGCGTGCCGACACCTGCGACGGCGGGGACTGGCGTCGTGGCCGTGGCCGTCTTCTTGGAAATCACAAGAAACATGACAGATGCGAGACCAACCAAGAGGAAGGCCACACAACCACCAACGATGAAAATCCACTTGGGTGGACCACTCTGATGGACGACTGGTGCAAACGGATCGCGGGCCATGTTTGGCAGGACTCCTGTTCTCGACGTGATCAGGCAAATACTATACCGACCCTCTGACCGCCAAGCGCTGATTGATCGAGGACGGATTTGCCGGCCGCGATAACCCTGCGCAGCCTCTGCGGATTCGGCGGGTCCGCTGGCTTGAAAATTCCTGCGCATGGGTCTTTTGGATCCTGAATGCGCTGGTTTGCAGCACCCGACCTGCGGGCTGGTTCCGCCGGACCGGGCAGTTCCGCGCCAAGTCGTCGATCGCTGGGGACTTTCGACCGTAGCAGCGTGACCCGTGGCGGGGAAGCCTGCCTCAGCGACTGTACCGTGGCGTACGGCGCAGCGTTCGGGTCAAGCTGGCGTTCTGCGAGCGCTTACGGGCTGGCCGGCGGGGTTGGGCGGTCGCCTTCTGCGCCTTGATCGCGCTCCACCTGATCCAAGAGCTGATCCAGCCGCGACTTCTTGGGGCGAGGGCCGGCCGCCTTGGGCTGCTCGGGTTCCTGCAGCGCCGAGCGCTCTTGTTCTTCCAGGCGCTTCAGATCGGCATCCGACAGCACCGGATCGACGGGCCGGAAATCGGCGCGACGGTTTCGAGCCGCGGCGATCCGACGGCTGACCGTGCCCTCTTCCCCCTCGGGCGGCAGCATGGGCAGGGTGCGCCCCATGCCTTGGGTCTGCAGCCGCTCGGCGGCGATGCCGTTCGCCACCAGCCAGTTCTTGACGGCCTCGGCCCGCTCGCGCGACAGGCGCTCGATGTCGGCGGTGCTGCCTTCTTTGTCGCTGTGGCCGCGGATCAGCAGCTTCTTGCGGCTTGGATTCTTGCGTAGCTGATCGGCCAGCGCGTTCAGCGTCGCTTCGTTGCGAGCGTCCAGCTTGGCGCTTCGCTTGGCAAAAAAGATCGGCTGCAGCGACTTTAGAAACGCCTCTTCTGCGGCTTCGTCGCGCGGGGCTTGCTCGGTCGGGCAGCCGCGGCGCTTGGGGTCGGGCTTGTCACCGGCGGGCTCGCTGGGGCACTGGTCTTCGCTGTCCAGCACGCCGTCGCGATCGCGATCGGGCAGCGGGCAGCCCTTGCGGGTGGGGTCGGGCTTGTCGCCCTTGGCTTCCTGCGGGCAGGCGTCTTCGTTGTCGAAGATGCCGTCGCGATCTTGATCGCCCAGCGGACAGCCCAGGCGCTTGGGATCGGGATGCACGCCGCGCGGCTCTTGCGGACACAGGTCCTTGGCATCGGCAATGCCGTCATTGTCTTGATCGGCGGCCAGCGGGCAGCCGTTGCGACGGATGTCGGGATCGGGCACGCCCTTTTCTTGCGGGCAGGCATCGTCCTTGTCGGGCACGCCATCCTTGTCGAAGTCCGGCGCCGGCGGCCGACGAATCGGGGCATAGGCCAAGCGGAACAGGAAGCGCACGTCGGGAGTCCCCGGCTCGCGCAGGATGCCCAGCCCAACCGCCGCCCCGACCTGCACCTGATGCGCGAAGTTGTAATGAGCGCCGAGCAGCGTTTCCAAGCTGGTGTAGTCGCGCGCGAAGGCATTGCCGCCGCTGACCACCGTGCTCAGCAGGACCTCGGGCCCGATGGCGAAGCGATGGAACAGATCGGCATAGCTGCCCGAAAGACCCAGCTGCACTTCTGGACCGACGGTCACCGTCTGGCCCAGCAGCGCTTCGGCGCGGTACACGAAGGCGCCGGTGAACGACCAGCGAAACTTGCGATGGAAGCCTCCCAAGATCAGCTTGGGCGAAAAGCGAACGGTCTGTTCGCTTACCTGCGGCGCGATGCTGTCGTTGAAGCGCCGCAGCGGCACCCAGACGGTGGCGCCGAAGTGCACGGAAAACGGCGTCTTGTCAGCGTGACCGTACAAGCGCACTTGACCGGCGAAGCGCGGATCACCAACGGCTGCCCCAGCCAAGGGAGTCACGCCTGCCAGGGGCTGTCCGCGTTCCAGAAACGTCACCGGCAGCGAAAAGGACAGGTTGACGCGATCCAGAAACGATCCCGCGACATCGATGTGCCCCAAAAGCTGGTGCATCACGATCGCTTCCAGCGTCGAAAAGCTACCCTTCGAGCTCAAGCGCCCTTGCACCAGCGAGTTGTGGCCGTAGTTGACGGTCATGCCCAGCGCCAGGAAGCGCGTCGACGAATACCAGGGATGATCGACCATGAACGACCACTCGCCGACCGTCGTGGGTTCATAGCGATTCAGCTGAAAGCCCGTGTTCTGCGCAGCGGCCGGGCGGCACGTCAGGGCCACCAGCAGAAGGGCGACCAGCCACGAAAAACGAGGCGATCGGCCCGCTGGTACGCGGATCGTGGACCACCGCGGATGCAGCGGCTTCCAGCGGCCGTGGGGCTGCGCTGGGCAGCGAAGGGATCGGCGGCTCACGAGCTTATTGTCCCTGCACCTGGCGACGGCGAGCCATCGATCGCGCAAGAGGCAGCAGCACGGCAAGCAGGGTCACCAGCAGCCCCAGCGGCGTCGGCTCCGAGCGAGTCTGTGGGGACGCCGACAGCGCGCAGCCCAGGCCGCCACCGGCGGCATAGAGCATCGAAGCACCAATCGGGATGTCCCAGACCGCCGTGTTGTCGATGGGCTTGTACTCGCTGTTGTCGTTGGCCGAGATCGTGGCCAAGATGCGCAGCGCGGTGGCGCCGGGGGGCGGGCTGACCGTCAAGCGAAGCTCGGACTCTTGGTCGCGCAGAAGCGGGCTTTGGCGCAGGCAGGTGACCTGCTGGTTCATGATGTTGCAGTTCCAGCTATCGGCGAACAGCACGCCGCGCAGCACGGCCCCGGCCGGCAAGGCGAACTGGATGCTGGCGGCCGAGGTCGCGCTGGGTCCCTTGTTGTGCACGTCGAAGATGTACGTGACGTCTTCACCGACGGCGGGCTCTAGGGGATCGGTCGTGACGGAAAGCGAAAGGTCGATCTGGCCGCCGGCCACCACCGTGCTTGAAGCGCCGCCGACGTTGTTGTCGGGCAGTGGATCGGAATAACCAAGCGGTGATGCGGCGGTCAGAATGTAGTTCAGCTGGCCGGCTGCCATGCTGCTTGGCACCAGTCCGCTGAGCGAAAACACCAGCTCACTACCCGCCGGCAGGTCCACGACTGTGGGCAGGTTGCCGCTGCCGGATGCAGCCGGACATGCCGCGCTGCCGTTGGCAGTGCAGGTCCAGGTCACGCTGGTCAAGACCAGGGGCTGCTGTTCCAGCAGCCGGACATCGGTCAGCGACAGCGGGCCCAGGTTCTTCACGCTAGCCGTAAAGCGCGCTTGCCCTCCAGGCGTCACGACGGTTTGTCCCGCCGTGGCTGCAACGATCAAGTCGGCCGCGATGCAGACCGGGTAGCTAACTGCACCGACGGGTATTGCGTCGACGGTGGCCTGTCCGCCGCCGCCGCGCGTGGCGCCATTCGATGGAAACTCGGACACAGCGGTGCCGGTGCTGGTGCCGCCACTGCCGCCATTGGCCGACCGGCTGGTGGCTCCGGCTACGCTGGCGATGAAGCCGCCGCCGCCGCCGCCGCCGGGACCTTGGCTGTTGCTGCCGTTGGCGATGTTGCTGCCGCCGTTGCCGCCATTGGCCTGAATGCTGACGCCGGAAAGCGAACGACTGGCTGCAATCACGACCGCGCCGCCGCCACCGCCACCGCCTGCTCCTTCATTGGTCGCACTGTTTCCCCCGCTGGCGCCATCGGCCAGGATGGTGCCGGACCCACTGATGTCGCGCGCAAACACCAGCGCGATGCCGCCGCCGTTGCCACCGCGCGAGCTGCCACCAGACACGCCTTCACCAGCGCCGCCGCCGCCGCCCAGATAAAGCAGGCGATGCGGAGCGCTGATCAGCGGTCGGCCACCGCGGCCACCCAGCTCTCGTCGTGTATCGCCACCCCAGCCGGCGTTTCCGGGGGCCGTGGCCAGCGCATTTTGATCCAGCACAGCATTGCTGTAGCCACCGCGGCCACCCCCCGACGA
>JAYRFD010000298.1:0-4019 GCA_041908565.1 Polyangia bacterium
CAGCGCTGCTTGCCGGGGGATGCCCGCTGAGGGCCGGCTTGGCAGACTGGCGATCGCCATCGGAAATCAGGCTTGTGCACAAAGGGATGGCGATCGCTGGGCGCGGGCCGATCGCTGCCGCTTGCTGGCCCGGATGGACCCGGACCTTGGCCAAGCCGAGCAAGCCGGTCGTCCGCGGGTTTGCAGCCGCCGTTCGCCCTGTGTTTGGACGCTTCTGGCAGCGGTTCCGCGGACTTGCTGCGCACCATCGAACGGGTCGAGGTGGTTATTCTCGGACATATCGGGTACGGATATGCTCTTATCTTACAAAAGATAACTATTGGATTTTATTCGGGAAAATATTTTTATCATAACTTCGGTCTGAACTTATTGTGATAAGTCGCCTGGATCGCGATGATCAGCGGTGCAACGCATGCCGCCTAGCAAGCAGTTTTTACAGTTCATCGCGCTGATGGAATTGGTTGAGACGCTTGCTGCGCGCCAATCGACAGAGTCGCTGAGCCTGCGCAACCCCAGCGGCGAATCGGTCGGGCGACTGACGGTGGAAGGCGGTCAGGTTCGCTTCGGGATCGAGCATCGCGGGCGAGTCGTGGTGGATGAAGTGTTCATGCGCGAGCAGCCGCGGTTAAGCGTCATCTTGCGCAAGATCCTGGATCGCCACACGCTGGCCCGCGCCGAGCGAGATCTGACGCTGGACATCTCGGCGATCGGCCGCGTTTCGCTGTGCGAGCTTACGGCGCGCGCCTTGCGCAAGGTGGCCGCGGACTGCGTGCTGCCGTCGCCGCTTCTGCGACCTCCCGATACTGGACTGCCGCAGCTTCGCTTGTTGAATGTGATGTTTTCTCCGCTGGAGCTGACCTTGGGGGCGGGGCTGTGGGGCAACATTCGCCACGACGATCCCGCGGTCCAGCTGTACTTTTCGCCGCCGCTTCCGACGCAAGAGCGCTGGCTTCTTGAGTGGCAGCCCAACGACCCCGGCTTCGCGTGGCCGATCCTGACCGATCAGCTGGCGATCCGGCGCGTGGCGGATGTCCGCTTGTTTGGATCGCTTTCCCATCTGCTGATGCCGAATAGCTCGACGCGGCGGCTGCGCGGCGATCGCGCGTCGACTACGGCGTCGCTGGTCTTGTTTGACGAAGGCATCTGCTTTTTGGCCAGCAGCACGCGCTATCTATCGCTGCTTCTTTATGACCGCACGCACATCGCGCGTCTTCTGACCGCGTACGAAGAGTTCATCGAAAACGACAGCACGCGCCGACCCGAGACCAGCGGCGCCGTCCTTCTGGCCGGCAAGGTGGCGCTGGCGGCTGGACAGCACGCAGCGTCGACGATGTCGGGTCTGCGCTTGGCATCGCCTGGCTATGGCGCGGCTAGCTCGCAGAGCGCCGTCCCGTCGGGCGCAGCGGTTCCTGGGTCTGCTCCAGCTGCGGATCCTGGGCGGCCTGGCGAGCGTCGATCGGCAGTCAGCCTGCGTCCAGTGGCGACGCCAGTGGGCAACGCTGCTGTGTCTCGACCCGCGGGGACGCCGGCGCCAGTTGCGGCCAAGCCCCCTTTGGCCCCGATCCCTGCGGTTTCGACACCGACCGTGCCTGCGGGCCCTGCGGCAACCAGCACGACGGCGGGGCTGCCGCACACATCTGAGCAGACGCCGCCTGTTCCTGCTGCATCGACGGTCGACTCCGCATCGGCGGGGACACCGCCGCTGCCGGCGGATGCGTGGACCAGCGCGGGTGCAACGCCAGCCCCCAGTGCGGTGACGATCGCGTCGTCGAACACCTCGGCCATCTTGGCGCTGGCTGGCGGCGGCTTGGATGGGTCGGGGGCTCCGCGATCTGAGGACACTCCGCCGCTGGTGGCGAAGAGCACAGCGAAGGCAGGGGCGGGACCGGGCGGCGCAGCGGCGCCAAGCCCGGCTCGTCGTCCGTCTTCGACCAACCAGTCACTCAGTACCGATGACTGGCTGCTGGCGGCAAGCGAGCTAGTCGATTCAAGTCACTGGCATGCCCCGCAGACCTTGGGTAGCTCGACGAGCCCCAAGGGAACCCAAGCGACTCTGCCACCGGCCACCGCCACGGCCAAGTCGCCGCCCACTTCGATTGTGACGCCCGATGCGGGCGGGCCGTCGTTACCGCGGGGCGTTGAGCCACCGGGAGAGCTGGTCTCGTCAGCGCTGCTGGCGGCCACGCTGGAACTGGGGCAGATCCTGCCTCTTCTGCCAGTGCCGCAGGATGGGCCTGCCGAGCCGGGCTCAGAGCGAACGCCGCGCGCAACCGGCACAGCTGCCGTCGTGATCGCGGCACCCGCCGATTCGCCAGCTTTGGCCGCGGGAGCCACCCCACCGACGGCTGCGGTCGTTGGGCAGCTGTCAGCCAGCACCGCATCCGCTTCGGCTTCGACGCCAGTCGCCGCCCACGAGGCAGACTGGCAGCCCGTCCAGGTCGTCTCGACGGGCCCGACTGCAAGCGCCGGTGCCGATGTCGCAAGTACCTTGGCGGCTGCCGTGGCAGCTTCGCCGCTACAGCCCGTCGAGACAATCCTTCCGGCCCCCAGCGGTCCGCAGGGTCTTGCCCAAAGCGGCACGCTGCATGGGCTGGATGCCTTGGCAGATGGGGCTGTGCGCGCTGCCAGCGCTGAAACGCCCGCACAACAAGACACGGCTCCGCAGTCGGCTGCGTTGCCTGATTCGACGGCTGGCGCACTCGCTGGGGCTGAGGCCATCCGTCTGTTTCCAAGCACTGGGGCCGCTGAGCCTGCCTGGGCTGAGCCGCCCGTGCACCCCCCAGTAGGTATCGCACTGTCACGGCCACAGCCCGATGCTGTCCTTGCCGTTTCCGCGCGCGTGGACGGGGAATCAGGTACTCGCGGTGACGCCGTGGAAGGGGTGGTTCGCCTGGGCTTCCCCGATCTGGCTTTGTTGGCGGCACTGCCCCCGGCAGAGTCAGTGTCCGCTGCGGGCGATTCGTCGGTCACCAGCTTGGCCGAGTCGCTGGCGCTTCTATCGACGGTGGCCGCTGCGCTGCCTGGGACGGTGACGCCGCAGCCGGTGGCTGGCCAGGCCGAAGACGATGTTGACGCGGTCCTGGCGAATCGATCAACCGCCGCGCAGCCTGCGGATCTGGCCTCGACGGCGTCGCCTGTGCAGGCATTCGCGGGCGAGGCGCAGCGCAGCGACGCAGCCGCGATCGGCAATCGCACAGCGCCAGGTCAGCCGGGTACGCGCGAAGCCCCGCAGGAGTCGGACTTCGAGCTAGACAATCTGCAGTTCCGCCTGGATGACTGGAGCCCGGTTCGGTCGCCGGCCCGACGGGACGCTGGCGAGGAAGCCGGCAGCGATGCGCTTCCCGTTCAGGCCGCCGAGGCCACCCTGGAATCGCCCGCCGCAGCCTTTCCGTCCGTCGATTCCGTCGAGCCTGGCGATACATTCGAACCTGCCAGCGCCGTCGAACCTGGCGATTCCGTCGAACCTGGCGGGGCCGAGCCGGCGGCCTCGGACAGTGGCGAGTCCATCGGGGCCGAGCTGGATCGCCTGCTGGATCTGAACCACTCAGCGCTATTGGCGTCGCGTGATGCGGCGGATGCAACAGCCAGCGGCGGGCGGCCCAGTGCAGAAGAAGAACAAGACCCTCGATCTGCGGTCATCGACGACAGCGCACCGGGGCCAAGCTCTGAGCCTGCCTCGGTTGCCTTGCCCCCTGCCGAGCTGGATCGGGTTGACGCAAGCGCATCAGCGCCTGCCCCTGCCTCTACCCCGGCGCCGGCAAGCGACGCCGTCGATGCGGAAGTGGATCGAGCCCTTGAATCGCTCGGTCAGGCGGAGGTCGTGGTTGGGCTGGCAGAGCCTGGCTCAAACGGTGAGACAGAACGCCCCGCACTGACTCTTGAATCAAGCGATGAAGCGCAGACAAGCGAGCTTGCGACGCCCCTTTCGGTCGTAGAGCCAATCGAGGCTGCTGCACCGCTGATCGCGCAGCCCGCTGCACTTGTGACCGTTCCCTCGTCGCGGATTGACGAAGGCGAAG
>JAYRFD010000299.1:0-9724 GCA_041908565.1 Polyangia bacterium
CGCATCGATGCGCTGACTCGGCGCATTCACGTCGGTCGCAAGCAAGCGCTGCTGCGCGACGAAGCCCTGGTCAGCGAAACTCACTGGCTGGGGGCCGCACCGCAAGCCGGCAGCGAGATCGAAGCCGGCGTGCAGATTCGCTATCGCCGCCAGCCGCAGTCGGCTCTGCTGCGCGTGCGCGAAGACGGCCAAGTCGCCGTGCACTTCGCAGCCCCCGAGCACGCCATCACTCCGGGACAGGCCGCCGTGTTCTATCAAGGCGATCGCGTGCTGGGCGGCGGCTTTCTGGCCGCGTAGCCGTGGGCGCTTAGCGACTGGCCTGCGGCTTCTGGCTGAGCGCCGCGATCGTCGTCTGCAAGAGGTCGTCTTTGTGCAGGCAGGCCCAGCAGTCCAGCAGGCCGTACGGGCCGCAGTTGCGAGTGGACTGCAGCGATCGCAAGTGGGGCACCAGCCGAGCATCGCCGGTCTGCGCGGCGCGCGGCAGCAGCCCGCGCTTTTCTTCGCAGCTGTCGGTCATGCGCATCTCAAGCGCGATCCGCGTGGCGGGAGACGCCAGCGCACGCACCTGCGGCTTGGACACGCTCTGCCGAATGCGCGCCTTGACGCGGGCGGGTCCGGGGCGCACCGCCAAGGCATACAGCACGTCCACGCCGGCTGCGCCCAGCCCTTCTTCTAGCAAGGCAACGGTTGTATCGACCGTATCGGGCGTGCTTAGGGCCATCATCGTGGCCTGCTGGACCTCGCCTTGTCCGACGCTGCCGGGGGTGTCTTGTTCGGCTTTCGACAGCCAGCGCAGCGCTTCGACGCCCTGTTCTTGCGCCAAGAACGACATGGCCAGCACGCGCTTCGTACTGCTATCGCTTGGATACTTGTTCACCAGCGCAAGCAGCGCGGGGATGCCTTGCGCCTTGGCTTGATCGCGCTCTGCCGCCGTCGCTAGCTGGCTGGCGGGGACTTGCGGTGTCTTGCTTGCCTGCTTGCGCGGCTGCTTGGAATCGCTGCTCTGCAGCAGCCAGATGGTCAATACCAGCGACAGAGCCAAGGGCACCAACAGCAGGTACGGTCGCTGCTGCAGCACTGGGGGCAGGTGCTGCAGACCTTCTTGCCAGGCTTGACCCACAGGCCCCTTGGCCAGTCGAGACCGCAGCTCGCTGGCCTTGCTGATCCACGAATCGAACGAGGCTGGCGCTGCTCCCGCCGGACGCGCCGCCGCGCTGCCCGAAGGGTGGGTCGCCGACGGTTGGCTGGGATCGGTGGGAGCCGCCGCTTGACCCGCCGGCAGAGCCGCTTGCTTCCCAGATCCGCTCTCGTTCGGACTGCTGCTGTTGGCGCTGACGTTGCTGCTGCTTTGTGCGCTGACGGGTGAAGGCTTGTGGCTGCCGGATCCCGTCGTCAGCTGATCCCGCGCAGCCTTGAGCGCCGCCAGAAGTTCGGTCGCGCTGGCGAAGCGCGAATCCGGCTGCTTTTCGGTCAAGCGCATCACGATCGCTTCCAGCGCGGCCGGAACGTCAACCTGCGGGGCGATCTGCTTCATCGGCGGCGTCGCGGTCGCCAGCTGATGGCTGATGATCATCAGCGTCGACTTCGCGGTGATCGGATGCGTGCCGGCCAGCATTTCGTACAGCACCAGACCCAGCGAATACAGGTCTGATCGACCGTCGGTGATGCCGCCAATGCACTGCTCGGGTGGCATGTAGCGCGGCGTGCCGAAAATCGATCCGGTCTGCGTGACCAGCTTGTTCCCGGTCAGGCCTTCGGGGCGCGCTTCACCGGCGGGGACAACCTTGGCTAGACCAAAGTCCAGGACCTTCACGAAGTCGGGATCGCCCGCCCGCGACACCAGCATGATGTTTTCGGGCTTCAGATCGCGATGGATGACGCCCAGCTGATGCGATCGCTCCAGCGCTTCCGTCACTTGTTCGACGATGTGGATGGCGCGCAAGGGCGGCATCGGTCCGTCGCCCAGCACGTCGCGAAGGCGCTTGCCTTCCAGGTATTCCAAGGCCAGGAAGAACTGACCATTGTCAGCGCGACCGAAGTCGGTGGCCGCCGTGATGTGCGGATGTTCGACGTGAGCGGCCGCGATCGCCTCGCGCTCGAACCGCGCCACCAGCTCGGGATTTTGTGAGGTCTCGGGATGCAGAACTTTGATGGCGACGCGCTTGCGAATGCCGACGTGCTGCGCCACGTAGACGGCACCCATGCCTCCTTCGCCAAGCAGCGCCTCGATCTTGTAACGTCCGGCCAGCGTCGATCCGACCAGCGACTCGACCTGTATGGTCGGGGCCTCGATCGGCGGCTTCGGGGGCGGCGGCTTTGGCGGCGGCGGTGGCATGCGAGTGCAGGTCCTGGCTGTGGGCCGCATGCAGCGGACCCAAAGCGGATTTGGTCATTTTCGCGCAGACCGCGCCCGGCTCGGAAGAAAAGAATCGGACTCGCGAACTGGTTACTTGAGGGTTCGCAGGATCGACTCGGCGCGCTCTTTGACCTGGCCTCGCCATTCGCCGTACAGGACTTCTTCCAGATAGGGCGCGGCGGGCGTGCCGATGTCTTGGGTCAAGAAGCGCACGACCTGTCGATAGTCACTGTCATTGGCCAAGCCGGTGATGGCAGCACGCAGCAGGAACGGGTTTTCGCGCAGCTCAGGATCCAGCGCGAGCGCCTTGCGGAAGGCCTTCAGCCCGTCGCCGACCCACAGCCGGCCGAAGTAGACCTGGCCCATCAGAAACGGCAGCTCGGCATTCTGTGCGTGCTTGCCACACAGCCGCTGCAGTTCTTTAAGAATCTTGGACGAGCTGTCTCCCGACACCAGGCGCATCTTGATGGCCGCGATGTCAGGCGGATCGCCTTCGGGCGGACGGTAACCTTCGGCCAAGGCGGGCGGTGGCTTGGGTGGCTCGTTCACATCGACATGCGGCGGCGGTGGCACGCTGGGTGCAGGCGGTGCGGCGGTCGCGGCCGATGTACCCGATGCGCCCGCTGCGGCTGCGGGGCCGCTTGAACTTGCTGCACGCTCGACGGTGGACGAGGGGTTTTCGACACCGGCAGCAGGGGCTGGCTTGCCTCCGCAGGCCCCAGTTCCCATGCACAGCACGCAGGCTGCAGACAGACGGACGACCCAAGACTGCACGTCTTTAGGGTATCAAAGTCGCGGGCCTGACCCTACAGCTGTCTGCGCGGCGCAGGCAGGCCGCTTTATGCGACGGGGGATGACGCGCGCAAGACGATCGTGCCGCGGGGATAGATGACGGCGGTCTGCGAAACCCGACGGCCCGCGAAGTTGGCAAAGGCTTCTACTCGGATGGCCGTGCTGGTCTCGATTTCGTAGGTCACCGCGTCGCCATCGCTGCGGCAGCGATACGCGATCGGCCCGAACAGTGTGGGCAGGCGCGTGCAGCCAAACTGCTGACCAGACTGGAACCACGACGGCGGCGCGGCGGCGCCCAGCCACAGAGTGCCGGTCGGCAGATCGTCTTCGTCCCGTTCTTCGCAGGCCAGAAGCAGGCGCAGGTACTGCAGCATGACGCCGGTTCCCGCCGAGCATGGATCCGAATCAGCGCGCGAGCCCTGCCAGCGCAAAGCCCGCATGCGGTCCTGATATTCGTCGCGCGAAAACAGCACGATCGCGGTCTCGGGACTGACGAAGGTGTGCGGATCGCAGGACAGCGCGACCTGGGCCAAAAGCCCCAGATAGAAGCGATCGAACTGCCGTCGCTGCAATGCAGCAAGCTGGGCTCCGCGGGCGTATTCGGCATCGATGCCCAAGCGACCAAACCAGCCATCAAAGCGCGGGATGCCCAGCACCATGCGCCCGGTGTCTTCCATGTAGCGGGTCAAGGCGGATGCCGTTTGACTGCGCCAGCCGAACACCGCCGTTTCCAAGATCAGCGACGCGACCAGCTGGTAGTAATCGCCACTGCTAGGAGACTCTCCATCTTCGTCGGTGGCAAACGGCAGATAGGGCGGCTTGCCGTGCGCGCGGTAAATGGCCTGGGCTGCGGTGTGCAGATCGGCGCGGGCCTGCTCGGCTTCTTTGCGCAGACGATCGGCAATCTTGGGCTGGCCGACGATTTGGGCGATGCGGGCCGCGTCGCGCAGACCTCGCCAACAGGCGCTGCTGGCATACAGGCTGTACGCCGGGTGGCGCAGATCGCCGCCATAGATGTGCTGCGGCATCAGGCCAAAGTGAGTCGGGCGCTGGCCATCCTGCGCCAAAAAACGCGTGCTGCGCAGGCTGTCGACGATCCACTGTGCGCTGTCGGCGATCTGCGGCCACAGCGTGTGCAGCGTCTGGGCTGTTCCCGTCAGCAAAAAGACATCCAGCGCGTACGTGATGGCCAGGCCGTTTCGGTACTGGTGATGCGGTCCGTCTTTCTTCAGGAACTCGCGATCGAAGAACGTCCGCTGCAGTGCGCCCAAGGCGGGTTCGCTGTGGCCAAGCTGGGCCAGCGCGACGATGTCCCAGCCTTCTTCGACGCCAAACAGCCCGCCTTCATAGACGCCGGGAAACAGGCCGTACAAAAGCACGCCGTTTTGCATAAACAGCGGCACGTGCAGAAGCAGCGCTCGCCACAGGTTCTGCAGGTGCGGATCGGGCAGATCCAGCTGCGCTCCGTCTTGCACCAAGGCGTGTCCCGCCGCTTCGATGCGCTGCAGGCTGGACGGCATGGTGCCTTGCGTGCTCGCGGTCGCGGGCTGGCCCGATGTCGACGGCGGCAAGAGCGAAAGGCGCAGCGCATAGCGCTGTTCCTGACCAGCAGGAAGCGGCAGCAGCACATCGCCCTGCAAGCTGCGATCGGGATCGCACAGCACCAGCTGATCGCCGATCCGACGCACGGGGATCGCGGTGTGGATCTCGGCATGCAGCGCGCGATCGTTTTCGGCCACTTGTCGTCGAGATCCCAAGGCCAAAAGGCGCAGTTGGCGAGGGCTTGGGCTGCGGTTCTGCGCCCACAGATCCAGGTGCAGCTCTCCGGCTTCATCGATATAGGCCTGCTGTCGCAGCGTCACATCGGCGTAGCGATTTTCGACTTCTCCGACGGGAAGGAAGCCGTGCCGCAGCTGTTGTGTGCTGGCCTGCAGGGCCTCTTCGGGATCCAGTTCGACATGCAGCAGCACGCGATCGCCGCGGCCCGCGCCCAGCTTGAAGGCCGGAATGTCTTTGGCATCGGGCTGCGGCGCCGGTCGGCACAGCACGCCGCCATCCCACAGCTGATAGGCCACCGGTCCGTCGCCCGTCGATCGCGGCGAGCCAAGCAGCGCCCCACCGCGAAAGGGCAGGGCCAGCTGCCAAAGGTCGTTCAGCGTTGGCTCTGCCCCGCCGGACAGGATCTGCCGAGTCAGCTCGTCGCCGTCTTTGCCCAGCTGGCTGCGCGACGGGGGATAGCTCGATCGATCCGGCACCGGGGCGGGCGGAAACGGCACGCCGTGATACGCCACCTGGCCCCAGCGCACCCGCGCCAGCGCGAACGGTCCGGCGGGCAGGCGAATGGTCAGGCTGCGCGTCGTGATGCGGGGCCAGCCCAGCTCAACCAGCACGGCGTCGTGATGGCGCTGCGGTGGAGTCACGCTGCGCGCCGCGGCGCAGAAGCGTGACTCGTGCACGGGAAGGGCGGTCTCGGCTGATTGGGCGGGTGGCTCGACGGTGGCAAAGACGCGCAAGGCCCCCGACGGTGGAATCCGCGGAGCGCGCAGCCAGCTATTCCACACATCGGTTTCGCCGCAGCCCAGAAACCACAGCCGCACGCCGGTCAGCTCTTCCGGCGCTGTCCACGTCAGGCGCAGACCCGCCAGGCTGCGGCAGCTTAGGAAGCGGACATCGGCGTCGCTGCCCGTGTGCGGCAGGACCAAAAGCTGCGCGTCTTGATCAAGCGCAGTCCCATCGGTGTTCAGCAGCGTGACGCGCGGAATTCCCATGCCTTGCCGTATCCAAAGTCGGGTGGGGAGAGCGCCGAGGGGCAACCGCTCAGCAGAGTGGTAATTTAATTAATGTAACAGACCAATTATTTAATCATTATACGCAATATCTAAATATGGATAAGCGAACTGGTTATTGCGAGATTGGGCTATCGCCAAGGGCCGGGGGGGCGGCTTGGGGGCGCTGATCCGCCGGCGGGTGTCGTCGCTGAAGCGGGTGCAAGAAGCTCGGGCGGAGTGCCGGCTGGGCTGGGCCAGGTGACGCGGAATGTGCGAAAGATCTCTTCGCTGATCGCGGCTTCGCTGCCTTTGGGGATACCCAGGAAAAGCGCAATCTGGCGATCGCGCCGCACCAGGCCGTACGCAGCATCGCCCTTGTAGGTCCAAAAGGGACCGCTGCGCGCGGGCTTGTGGAGGCCGCTGGGCGACGAGGGCTTGCTGTCCTTGGCTGCGGTGATCGGCGTGGGCTTGGGCGCGTCCTTGCGGGCGGCGTCCTTGCTGGGGGGCGGTGGAGTCACCAAGTCGGCCAAGACGCGTCGGCTGGCAAGCTCGGCCTCGTCGGCGTCCAGATCGCTGTCCCACGCGGTCAGGGCCAGGACCAGCGGCTGGTCGTCACTGGGGCCGGCATAGGCCACCAGGCGATCGCCACCCCAGCCTTCGGCCGCGGTTTCGGCCTGCGACTGCGCCATCGCCGACGAGAACCAGATCTTCCACATCAGCTCGCCCATGACGTCGCGGCGCACTTCTTTGCGACCGCTGCCGACAAGGGTGGAAAGCGGAGCGGCTGCGATCCGCACCGGGTGTTCGCGAGCGATGTACTTGTCGGGATGCATGACCTGCTCGGTCGATTCGGGCGGGTCGCGGAACAGGTCGTTGACGCGCGCCCAACCGCCGTCGCCGCGATAGGTCCCGACGAATTCCAAGCCCGAGGCGTACGGGAAGATCATGGTCTCGCGCAGGGCAGCCGGCGCCTTTTGAAACGACGGCGTCGCCCCCATCGTCAGGTACATCATCTGCTTGCCCAAGCGGGCCAGTACCGTCGGAGATCGTGCCACATCAGGACGCGCTCCTTTGGCCGGTAGTTCCAGCATGACGGCGATGCCATCGCCTTCGACGACGGCCGAGCGGGCCAAGCTGGCGTCGCCTTCTTCTTTGATCGGGCCGACAAACTTCTGCAGATCGAAGTACTGGTCCTGCAGCGCGTGCTGGATCTCGTGCGCCAAGGCCGGACGCTGCAGCGGAACCGGCAGCCAGTCCGCGATGTACAAGGTTCGCGTCGGGGGGTCGTAAAACCCAGCGACCTGATCGGCGAACAGATCGAAGACCGTCTTTTCGTAGTTCATGTCCGACGGCAGCAAGCCCAGTCGCTTGAGCACGCCGGCTTCGTGTCGGATGTCTTCGGGGGTTAGCTGCTTGGCGATGCGCGCCCGCTGCTTGTCGACGATTTGCTCGCGCGAAAGGACGCCGCGGGCGATGGTCGTCTTGGGCGGCAGGCCACGCAGGGCGGCGACCTCGCGAACCAGCGCGTCGGCCGACTGCAAAAGCGCGCTGTGCTCCGTCGCGGGGGGCGATGCCGCCGGGGCCGGTGCAGTGGCCTGTGCCGGTGTCGCCGGTGTCGGAACTGCATGCGGTGCGGCCGGTGCGGCGTTTTGCGGCACGGCGTGGCTTGGGGCCGAAAGGCACAGCGCCGCGGCAACCGCACCCGTCATGTGATGAACCCTACGGAGCGAGGACATTGGCAACCTCGATAGGTAAGACGACAAACAAGAGCCGGTGGTGTACGACGGTGTGCCGGTGACGGTGTGCCGGCGTCTGTGGCACAACCTGCCAGCCGGCCCAGCGGTGCTACAGCAAGCGCTGCGGGGTGGTCTGTGCGCTGGCGGTGGCGTCGCCCGTCGACGCTTGGCTTAGCGTGCGCGCGGCGGGAGCACGCTCCTGCAGCCACTGCGCCGCCCGTCCAAAGTCGGCGAAGCGGGTCAGCTTTCCCTCTTCCCCCAGGAAGGCCATCACTACTTCGCGTCCCTTGCCGCTGCTTGCGTGGTTGCCACCGACGATTCGCGCCGCCACCACCAGGCAGTACCCAGCGCGGTCGTTGTAGCCGGTCTTGCCGCCGTGGATCACGTGCTTGGTCGATCGCAAAAGCAGGTCGGTGTTGCTGTATTCGACGGTGTCGCGGGGCCGAGTGGTCGATCGAACGACATAGTGCGTCGCACGACAGGCGGCTGCGATCAGCGGGTTCTTCAGAGCCGCCTGCAGCATGCTGACCACTTCGCGCGGCGTCGAGACATTGCGATAATCCAGGCCCGTCGGATCGCCGAACGTCGTCTTCTTCAGGCCCAAACTGCGGGCACGGGCGGTCATGGCTTGCGCGAAGGCGGCCGGCTCCAGGCCGACGGCGCGTCCCAGGGCCAGCACTGCGCGATTGTCCGATGCCATCAGCGCGGCGTGCAGAAGCTCTTCGTTGGTCAGCGTCATGCCGACCTGCAGACGGGACTTGGCTCCGCGGGTCGTCAGCTTGGCGTCAGTCGCCGTGATCGTTGTGTGGCCTTTCAGATCCAGGCTGCGATCCAAGACCACCAGCATCGCCATCAGCTTCGAGATCGACGCGATCGGGCGCACTTCTTCGGGGTTCTTTTGGTACAGCGGCACGCCACCGGCGCTGACGTCGATGATCACCGCGGCATGTGCCTGAATATTGGGCTGGCCCGAGCGGGTGTAGACCGGAATGGGGCGACTGCGGGCGGCCACGCGGCCCTTCTTCACTGCGGCGTGGGATCGCTTGTGACCGGTCGAAGATCGCTTGCGCGCCGACGCTGCGGGCGTCGCAGACAGCAGGGCAGCCAGGAACACGCCCAGCACCAGCGACCAGCGAGTCGTGGCGTTTGCGGATGCAATCTGACTGAGGATGGGCCGTCCAGCTCTCATCGCTGGCAGTATGGAAGAAGCCTGGGGCGACGGGAAGTTTTTTCAGCCACGGACTGCGTCGGCTGGCTGCGACTGCAGGGCGTGGCCGATCAGCTTGTACAGGACGCGTGCTCCGACGTTGGCATCCCATTCATCGGGCAGGTCGTGGGCGGCGTCATTGCCGGCGGTCTTGTGCGTCTTGTGCCGGGGCGGCGGCAGCGGCGCCGGAGCCACTTCGCACAGGTCGATCCCGACGATGCGACGACCGGATCGGACCAGGCAGCGCAAAAGAGTCGTCATCTCTGCGAACTGCAGGCCGCCGGGGACCGGCGTTCCGGTGTGCGGACACAGCGTCGGATCCAGCCCATCGATGTCGAAGCTGATGTAGACCTGCGGGGGAAGCTCGGCGACGATCTGTTCGCACTGCGCAAGCCACGATGTACCGGCGTGCTTGGCGGCTGCCAAATCGCTGTCGAAGAAGGTCCGGATGCGGCCGTTCGACGACGCGATGCAGTCGGCCTCGGCTTCGCACAAGTCGCGAATGCCAACTTGCACCAGCTTGGTCAGGTCCGGCACGGCGCGCAGCACGTTGTGCATGATCGATGCGTGCGACTGTTCGAAGCCTTGGTAGGCGACGCGCAGGTCGGCATGCGCATCGATGTGCAGGATGCCCAGGTCGGGATACTTGGCCGCGTGCTCGCGGATGGCGCCCAGCGGCACGGAATGATCGCCGCCCAGCACGACGACGAGCTTGCCACGATCCAACAGATCGCGGGTGCGGTCCGCAACGTAGCGTTCCACCGCGCGCGAGGCCTGATTGACCGCGTCGATGGCAGCTGCGCGACGTGCCGCGTCTTCGTCTGCATCGGCTTCTGGGTCCCCTGCGTCGTCGTCGTCGGTGGCC
>JAYRFD010000300.1:0-6114 GCA_041908565.1 Polyangia bacterium
GAAAGCAAGAAGGACGTCGTCATCCTCTTGGACTCGATCACCCGCCTGGCGCGCGCCTACAACACGGTGGTGCCACCGTCGGGCAAGATCCTGTCCGGCGGCGTCGACAGCAACGCCCTGCACAAGCCCAAGCGCTTCTTCGGCGCCGCCCGCAACATCGAAGAAGGCGGCAGCTTGACCATCATCGCCACCGCGCTGGTCGACACCGGATCGCGCATGGACGAGGTCATCTTCGAAGAGTTCAAGGGCACCGGCAACAGCGAGATCCACCTGGATCGCAAGCTGATGGAAAAGCGCATCTTCCCCTGCTTGGACATCAACAAGTCCGGCACGCGCAAGGAAGAGCTTCTGGTCGACGATCAGGTGCTGGGCCGCATCTGGATCCTGCGTCAGCTTCTGCATCCGCTGAACGTCGTCGACGCCATGGAATTCATGCGCGACAAGATCGCCAAGACCGACAGCAATCGCGAATTCATCGCCTCGATGTCTGGCTAGCGACGGATTCTGTCCGTCGCTGTCAACCGCTCTGCTGTTCTTCCCATCGTCTCCACATGCCTTTGCAGTTCCGTGCTGCGCGGGATTTTGATAAACCCGCGACTGCATGCCTGCCTTCTTTTCGCGTTCTTCACCCGCTGTCCACGCGCTGTGCGTTGCGTCGCTGAGCTTGACTCTGGCGACCGCGGCCCACGCTGGCCCGGCGGCTTCTGCATCGGAAAAGATCCAAGGATCGCCGACCGGCCCGACTGCTTCACCGCCGCTGGATCCGGCAAAGCGTGAACAGCTTCGCGCGCTGGTCCGCCAAGCCGGCGAGCGGATGGAAGCCGGCGACAAAGCGGGGGCGGTGGCGCTGCTGGAACAAGCGCGAGCCCTGCGCGCCGACCCCAGCATCGACTACAACCTGGGCATCGCCTATGCCGAGCTGGGGCGACATCCGCAGGCAGCCGAGGCGTTCGAGCGCTTCCTGCCCGTCGCTGATCCCAGTCGCTTCTTGCCAGAACGCATCGACGATGTTCGCAAGCGCTTGGCGGACTATCAGCGCACGCTGGCGCGACTGCGGGCTCGCTTTTCGGTGCCCGCTGGCAGCCAGCCGACGCTTCACTTGGATGAACGCGTGATCGCCGCGCTGCCCGACGGACGCATGGCGGATCCGCGCTGGCTGGGGCCTGGTACCTATCGCGTGCGCGTGGCCGGTCCGGGTCTGCGGGATTACGTCGTCAACATCGATCTGCGTCCGGGCGAGACGCGCGAGCTTACCGGCGATGTCCTGCGCGAAGGCAGCGAGAGCGCCTTTCTTGGCGACGTGAAGCCCGCAAAGCTTGAGCCGCAGCCGTTCTATCGCAAGCCCTGGTTCTGGGCAGTCGTCGGCGGTGGGGCCGCGTTGGGAATTGGCTTTGTCGCGGCGGGCGCTGGCGGCGCTTTCGATCACACAGCACCTGGCTCTGACCTGGAGCCGGTGGATCTGTTTCGCAAGTAGGGGAGGCGGACGGTGCACAAAGCGGCAACATCGCAGCAAGAAAGAGGCTTCGCGCGTCTGGGTTCGCGCTTGAGCGGCGTGGCCGGATCGCTGATAGCGGGACTGGCGCTGTTGTTCGGCACCGGCTGCGAGCGGACTCCAGATCCCTGCATCAACTTCAAGTGGGCTTGCTTGGCCCTGACGATCGAAGACGGGCCTCCGGGCATTCGTCGACTGTCGGTGTTTATCGACGACGGCATGGTTCGTTACACCGAGCCCACACCGATGAAGCCGCCCAAGACAGCGCTGGTCTATCCGCTGCGCTTCGCAGTTCGCTTTGACGAGTTCGACAATGCCTATCGCGGCTTCGTCGACTTGAGCGTCAGCGCGCTCAACGAAGACTTCGACGTGGTCGGCTTTGTAAGCGACAGAGTGCCGATCGGCGCGCGTGAGCACAAGGCGCTCAAGTTGAACTTTGGTTCACCGCCCGACATGGCCGATCCGCCGATGGATCTGAGCAGCACCCCGCCCGATATGGCGACGCCGCCCGACGACATGACGGCCCAGCCCGACATGCCGTAGCAGCCTGCGCATCGGCAACGCGCGGGCTTACGGCAGCGTCCAGTTCAGGTGCTGGGCCAGAATCGGTGTTAGTTCCGCCGCGAGCTTGGCGTGCGCATCGGCCCGCGGATGGAAGAACGAGCTATGGGCAAAGGCATGGCCGATGATGCGCGCATCGTCCTTCTGCAGCGTGCGTAGGGCGGCAGACCAGGCTCGACGCAGGGCGCAGGACTGTCGGCTGCGAAACATGCCGCCCGTTGTGCAGACGATCAAGCTGCGCGGATAGCGGGCGCGGATGCCGCGGATCAAGCGGACGTAGTCTTCGCTGAACTGGGACGGGAAGCGCTGTCCAGCCCGGCGCGCTGCAAGGACATCGTTGTGCCCCAGCAGCACCACCACTGCGTCGGGAGGCGGGTCCTTTCTTGCTTCCGCACTCTGCGGATCGGGGCGCTTCCGATCGAAGATCTGTTCGGCGCGCAGATCGATCATGCTCATCGTGACGCCCATACCACTGACGGCGATGGCGTGATGCTGGGCCCCCAGCGCTTGCGCTGTGCGCGCGGCAAACGATGCGCTGTGATCGTGCGTTTCTCGGCGGTCCCAGCGCTCGGGCCCATCGTCATAGGCGCAGGCCCCCACCGTCATCGAGTCCCCGATGAATTCCAAGCGTCGCGTCGGCAAGGCCGGTGCAAAAAGGACTTCTGTACCGGGCTGGGGAAGCAGCGCGACTAGCTGGGCGTGGCCTGCTGCCGCTTCGGTGCGCTTGATCAGCCGCAGCAGATGACGTCCGTTGTCGACGGGCGCTGGCGCGTATTGATGCTCGCCAGTTCCCGCGATCGAAAGAAGCTGCGCGCGGTCATCGACCCACACCGTGAAGTGAACTTCTCCAACGCTTCGCAGTCGCAGCGTGACGCCGGTGCCGACAAACTGCACCCGCACTTCGCTGCCGGCCCAGACAAGCGGCAGCGATCCTGGGTCTTCGTCCGTCGCTGTGTTCTGTCGACCGATGAAGGCCAGCCGCCGATCCGTGCCCGCCACCCAGCGGCCATCGCCATCGGTTGCCGGATCGATGCGAACGCTTACCCGCGTCTGCAGGAGCCTTTCATGCCACTGCCGATCTGCATTCGACAGGCGTCCCAGACAGCCGGCAGCAAACAGGCCGATCAAGGCCAGCAGACGGACGTTCACGCCGTGCGCGCTTTGCATGGACCCCATTTTCGCGCCACTCCGATGAGGTGGGCGCGGTTGCGTCGCGGCCTGCATCTGTGCAACAAGCCTGGCAGTGATGTCGAACCTGCGACGTTCCTGGCTGCACATCGAGTGGGACTGGCCGCTTCTGGCTTCTCTTCTGCCCTTGTGCGTGATCAGCCTGCTGAACCTGTATTCCGCGACCCGCGTCGCCCCGCCGGGCATGTTTTCGCATCAGCTGGGTTTCTTCGTCGCGGGAGTCGTCTTGTTTATCGGCTTGATGGCGTTTGACTACCGGCGCTTGGCTCGCATGGCGTGGCCGTTTTACGTGGCCAGCGTGGGCCTGTTGGCTGCCGTGCTGGTCGTCGGTCGCACGATCAATGGCAGCAAGCGCTGGCTGGGTCTGGGCGTCCTTGGTGGCCAGCCGTCCGAGCTGATGAAGCTGGCGCTGATCGTGTTTTATGCCCGCCTGTTCTCGTCGGATCCCTTGGATCTGCGCGCTCGCCCCATCTACTACGCCGTGGCCTGGCACGTCGTGCTGGTGGCCCCCGTGCTGTTGATCTTGAAGCAGCCCGATCTGGGGACGGCGCTTCTGTGTGTGATCGTCGCGGGATCGCTGCTGCTGTTGGTGCCGCTGCACCCACGCGTCAAAGCCGCGATGCTGGGCGTCGATCTATCGGTGGCGGTCGGTGTCTTCCTGTTTGGCTTGAAGACCTATCAGAAGAATCGCCTGCTGACCTTCCTGCATCCCGAAAGCGATCCGACGGGCACCGGCTGGCACGCGCGACAGGCCATCTGCGCTATCGGCAGCGGGCGTGTGCTGGGCAAGGGCTACCTGCGCGGTACGCAGAATCAGCTGCAGTTTCTGCCCGAACACTGGACCGACTTCCCCTTCGCCGTCTGGGCCGAGGAGTGGGGCCTAGCCGGCTGCCTGCTTCTGCTGGCCTGTTACCTGGCGCTGATTCTGTGGGCGCTGCGGGTGGCGCGTGATGCGCGCGATCGCTTTGGTCGCTACCTGAGCATCGGCTGCGCTGCGCTTTTGTTCTGGCACGTTGCCATCAACATCGCGATGGTCGTTGGCATGGCGCCAGTCGTCGGTGTGACCTTGCCCTGGGTGTCGTACGGCGGATCTAGCTTGCTGGTTTCGTTTGCTGCACTCGGCATGCTGGGCAGCGTGGCCCAGCGACGCTTTTCGTACGGCTAGATCTGGCTGTGCAGGACCCGATTCTCGACGGAGATGGTGCGTGCTGACGACGCATCGGCTGCCCCGACCGTCGATCGTCTATCCTGAACCTGATCATGGAAACCAAGATCGAAATGATCGGCCGCCATGTCCTTGAATACGAGCCCACTCTGCTGCACGTGCGCTGGGTGGGCAGCCACACCTTGGATGAACAGCACCAGATCTATGAGCGGATTGCGGCCTATGTGAAGGCCAACCGCCCGACGCTGCTGATGTTTGACCTGCGACAAGCCGTCAGCCTGACCGCGGAACATCGTAGAGCCTCGGCGAACTGGTGGAAGCAGCAGGAGCTTGAGTCGATCGCTCTTGCGCAGTACGGGCTGGGGCCGCTGTTGCGCGTGATGGTTACCTTGATCGCGCGGGCGGTCGCGCTGCTGTCGGGTCGGTCGGTTGTCCTGGACAACTTCGCGAACGAGGCCGATGCGCGAGCCTGGCTGGAACAGATTCGCCCGACGCTGCGCGTCTAGGATCTGTTGGCGATGCGGTCTGTGGGTTAGACCGCTGCGCGTTGCAGGCGAAGCTCCGTGATCTCGGCAGGAGCAGCCAGACGCATGGGCGGACCCCAGTAACCGGTGCCGCAGCTAACGTAAAGAAGCGTCTCTTTGATGCGGTGCAGGCCGACCACGAAGGGCTGCTGCAAGCGCACGAAGTATCCCCAGGGCCAGATCTGACCGCCGTGCGTGTGACCGGATAGTTGCAGGGTGACGCCGTGCTCGGCGGCTTCGTGAATCTGCAGCGGCTGGTGGGCCAGCAGGATCAGCGGGCGATCGCGATCTCGCCCCTCGACGGCGCGGGCTAGGTCGGGACCATGACCGGGGAAGGAATGACTGTGGAAGTCATCGACGCCGGCGATGTCCAGACAGCTTTGTTGCGGATCCGCAACGTCGTGGACCAAGCCGACGCGCTCGTTGCGTAGGACGCGCAGGCCCAGGCGACGAAGCTCGGCGATCCACTCGTTGGGACCCGCGTAGTATTCATGGTTTCCCGTGACGAAGAACGTGCCGTGCTTGGCTCGAAGCTGCGACAGCGGGGCCACATGCGGACGCAGCGCCGCTACCGGCCCATCGACTAGATCGCCCGTGATGGCGATCACATCGGGGCTGAGCGCATTGATCGTATCCACCACCTGCTGCAGCCACGGGCCACGCAGGGTTGGGCCGATGTGCACGTCGGTGATCTGCACGATGCGCAGCCCATCCAGCGACGCGGGCAGGTTGCGAACCGGAACCGTCACACGCTTGACCGCCACACGCCGCATGCCTTGCAGCAGCGCATAGCCCGACAGCAAACCGCCCAGGCCCAGGCTGGCGCGACCGATGGTCTGCTGCAGCCACTCGCGTCGGCTGGCGTCGACCGGCCACAGCAGCGACGACCAGCGCACGATGTCGCCGATCAGCAAGCCGACGGACAGCAGCACCAGGGTGCCTAGCCAGATGAACGCGGCATAGAACAGCGGCCGCGCGCCATCCATGGTCAGCAGTCGGCCGAGAGGCATCGCCGTCCACACCAGAACGAAGGCCGCCGACAGCGCGTACTTGATCAGTCGCTGCTCGGTGGGGCTTAGCGCCAGGTAGCGCGCCGTGCGCTCGTAAACGTAGTAGTGCAGCCCGAACAGGATCAGCGTCGCCAGGCTGAGGAGGATCAGAAATCGCGGCACCATGAGACGGTC
>JAYRFD010000301.1:0-1911 GCA_041908565.1 Polyangia bacterium
AGCGCACTGGCCAAGAGTGCCTGCTGCACGCCCGCGAACGAAGAAGCGGACCTTCGACCCATCGAAGGTGAACTGGCAGATGAAGAGCTAGCGATGCTGGCGAAAGCGCTGGGGCATCCGGCCCGCGTTCAGATTCTGCGGCTGCTCGTGCGCAAAGATGCCTGCATCTGCGGCGATATTGTCGACGAGCTGCCGCTGGCTCAGTCCACGGTGTCGCAGCATCTCAAGGTGCTCAAAACCGCTGGGATGATTCGCGGCGAGATCGATGGTCCCCGCGTCTGCTACTGCATCGAACCGCGGACCCTGCGCCGCTTGAAAGCGCTCATCGGCGGGCTGTGACGTCTGCCTACCTTCCATCACCTATCGTCGATTTACGAAGGGGAACCCCATGTCTGTAACACTGCGAGTCTTCGACCCTGCCATGTGCTGCTCGACCGGCGTCTGCGGCCCAAGTGTAGATCCAGAGCTGGCGCGCTTCGCGGCGGATGTGGACTGGCTGGGAAAACAGGGCGTGAAGGTGGAGCGCTTCACGCTTTCGTCGCAGCCCGCCGCCTTTGCCGCAACCCCGGCGGTGAAAGAGGCGCTTGGTCGCGGAACCGAAGTGCTGCCGATTGTCATGGTGGATGATCGGGTCGTGGCTGAGGGAACGTACCCCTCTCGTGAAACGTTGGCTGCCCTGGCGGGCGTCGTGCTGCGCAAGCTGCCGCAAGCCCCGACGGCAAGTGCCTGCTGCGCGCCGGCTGGCGACAAGACATCTAGTGAATCGTCAGGCCGGCCCAAGAGCGGCTGCTGCTAAGGAGTGTGTCATGGACTTTCTGGACCGAGCGCCGCGTCATCTGTTCTTCACCGGCAAAGGGGGTGTCGGCAAGACCAGCGTCGCCTGTGCCACAGCGATTGCACTGGCCGACCGCGGACGCCGAGTCCTGCTCGTCAGCACCGACCCCGCGTCAAACCTCGACGAAGTGCTGGAAAGCGAGCTTACGTCGACACCGACCGCCATCAGCACGGTACCTCGGTTGTCGGCGCTGAACATTGATCCCGAAGCCGCAGCACTGGCCTATCGCGAGCGCATGGTTGCTCCCTATCGCGGCGTGCTGCCGGATTCTGCGATTCGGAGCATCGAGGAGCAGCTCTCTGGGGCCTGCACCGTAGAGATTGCGGCGTTTGATGAGTTCTCCAAGCTGCTTGGTGCGGAAGCTGCTACCCAGGATTTCGATCACGTCATCTTCGATACCGCGCCGACAGGACATACCTTGCGACTGCTGGAGCTGCCCGCTGCGTGGACGGGCTTTCTCGAAAGCAATGTCGGCGGGACTTCGTGCCTGGGGCCGCTGGCGGGCCTGAAGGAACAGCAGTCGCTCTATGATGCGTCGCGGCGCGCGCTGCTTGATGAAGCTCGAACCGTGTTGGTGCTGGTCTCGCGACCAGAGCGATCAGCATTACGTGAAGCGGAGCGCACACGGCATGAGCTGTCCGGCCTTGGCGTGATTCGCATGGAGCTGGTCGTAAACGGCCTCTTCGTTGCATCGGACACCACCGATGCAGTGGCTGTGGCCATGGAACGACGCGGTGCAACCGCACTCCGCGGGCTGCCCGAAGGGTTGCGCTCGCTGCCGCGAACAGAGCTACCGCTTCTATCCTTTGGCCTGGTAGGAATCCCCGCGCTGCGGACTTTGCTGACCGCTACGCAGGATGCGATCGAGCATGCTGCTCTTGATGCCGTGGTCGCTGCCTCCACTCCGCCGCTCTCTGCCCTTCTGCCAGCGCTCGAAGTGGGCGGGCACGGCGTCATCATGACCATGGGCAAGGGCGGCGTTGGCAAGACGAGTGTGGCCGTCAGCATTGCGGTCGAGCTGGTGCGTCGTGGACATCGGGTTCACCTCACCACGACAGATCCGGCTGCGCATGTTG
>JAYRFD010000302.1:0-7087 GCA_041908565.1 Polyangia bacterium
CGTAGTTCGGACCGACACGACGCTTGGCGAAGCGCAGAACCCCGTAGTCCGGACCGACACGACGGTTGTTCGGGTGCTGGATGGCGTAGTCCGGACCGACACGACGGTTTGCGAGGTGCGGGGTGGCGTAGTCCGGACCGACACGACGGTTTGCGAGGTGCGGGATGGCGTAGTTTGGACGGAACCGACGGTCGGGGGGGTGGGGGATGGCGTAGTTTGGGCGGAAACGACGGTTGGCGGGGTGCGGAGGGGCGTAGGCTGGGGGGTTTGAACGCGCGGGGGCTCTGTTTTACGGGTGGGGCGGGGAGGCGTCGGGGGTTCCGCCGTCTGTGGGGGTGGGGGCGGGCTGGGCAGAGGGCGGCTCGGGGGGCGGGACTAGCTCGGGAAAGCGATCGGGGGGCGGCAGCCAGCCTTTCATCCACAGCAGCAGGACGGCGACGTCGGCGCGGGGCAGGCGACCGCGCACTTCGACGGTGTTCTTGGCTGGGGGGGCGCCGGGTCCGCGACCTGCGCTGCTTGCCGTCGAAAGGGCAAAGCGCAGATCGGACAGCAGGCCGCCCAGGCCAATCCAGAACAGGCGACCGGAGAGCTCGCTTTTGATCTGCGGAAGCTGGGCCAAAAGACGCGCCGCTTCGTCGGATGAGGCCAGCTCGATGTGCGCGCTTAGCTGCGGATCGGCGTCGGCGGACAGCACCAGACGGACCCCCAGCGGTGTCGGCAGATCGCCGCGCAGGCGCAGGCGCTGCTGCGGGTTGTTGATCTCGGCATAGACCGCCGGGCCCGGTGTGTTGAGCGCCGCTTGCAGGCGAAAAGACCACGCGGATAGTTCTGCATCTGACGGCAGGCTGGGCGACGGGGCGCTGGCTTCGGCACCGGGTGGCGCCCCCGGACGGGGCTGTGTGGGTGTCGCGACGCCAGGCCCCAGCAGATCGGGACGGGCAAACGCGAAAAGCTCGGGACGTAGCTCGCGCACGCGACGCGTGTCCCAGGAAAGCGGACGGCGCTTGTCCAGCGTGCGCAAAAGATCGGCGCCGGGACGCAGCGCGGCATAAAACGTCGTCGCGGTGATGTCGCGCGGGTCGCTGGTCGTGATCAGCCGGGCATCGATGTCGTCCAGAAACGCGCGGGCCAGGCTCAGCGCCGGGGGCGGGGGCAGCGGGACACCGGCGGCCAGGATGTGGGTGTCGGGAAACGCGGCAAGCAGCGTCTCGACCACTTGGCGATGGGCGCTTTTTCGCAGGGGTGGCATGCGCAGCAGCACGCGCAGACCCAGCTCGTCGTCGACGGAGTGGGGGCCCAGGCCGGTCAGGCGGCGGCTGGGAAGCTGCGGTGTCTTTTGCGGATCGGGTCGCCGGTCGGCGGGGCGCACTGGCTTGCGGGCGGGGGCGGCGGTCTCAGCGGGCTCGGTCGCGGTCTTGGCGGGCGGCGGGGCAGGGATGGTTGCCGGGGCGGGGGCCGGGGCCTTTTTGCGCAGCGGCAGGATCTCGAACTCAATCGGCGGCTTGGGCAGCGCGCGCAGGGCCAGGCCGGCCAAAAGACCCGTCACCGCCGGCAGGGAATGCAGCCCCAGCGAAAGCACAAGGGCCACTACCGCGCGCAGCAAAAGGCCCCGTGGACTGTCGAGTGGGACCTTGTTGGACCGAGCCAGCGCTGCCTGAAATGCCGAGCCGAAAGACACCTGCTACCCGTGTACACGAGTGGCCATCGCAGGACAACCGAAAGACCGGCCAAAGACCGGCGACCGGGACGGCGCTTTTTGTTATTCTGCGGCCACGCTCATTTGAGGTGTGACGAATGCCTAGACTGTCCTTCCGCGAAGCCCTGAATCAAGCCATGTCCGAAGAGATGGAGCGCGACCCGAACATCTTCCTGATGGGCGAAGAAGTCGGCCACTACCAAGGCGCGTACAAGGTCTCGCAGGGCATGCTGCAGCGCTTCGGCGAAAAGCGGGTCGTCGACACGCCGATCGCAGAGTGCGGCTTCGTCGGTATCGGCGTCGGGGCGGCCATGGTCGGCATGCGCCCGATCATCGAGCTGATGACCTGGAACTTTTCGCTGGTGGCCATCGATCAGATCCTGAACAACGCCGCCAAGATCCGTCAGATGTCGGGCGGACAGCTGTCGGTGCCGATGGTCATTCGCGGACCGGGCGGCGCGGCGCATCAGCTGGGGGCGCAGCATTCAAGCTCGTTCGAGGCGATTTACTGCAACACGCCGGGCCTAAAGGTCGTGATGCCGTCGACGCCGGCCGATGCCAAGGGCCTGCTGAAAAGCTCGATTCGTGACGCCGATCCCGTGATCTTCATCGAAGCCGAGCTTCTGTACAGCGAACAGGGCGAAGTCCCCGACGGCGAATACCTGATTCCGCTGGGCAAGGGCGACATCAAGCGTCCGGGCACTGACTGCACCGTCGTCGCGTACAGCAAGATGGTCGGCCTAGCGCTGGAAGCCGCCAAGGTGCTGGAAAAAGAAGGCATCTCGATCGAAGTGGTCGATCCGCGCACGCTGCGACCGCTGGATGACGAGCTGATTTTCCAGTCGGTGCGCAAGACCAACCGCTGCGTCATCGTGCAGGAAGCGACGCCGCACAGCAGCTTCGGCGGCGAGATCGCATACCGCGTTCAGCGCGAGTGCTTCGACGATCTGGACGCGCCGATCGAGCGGGTAGCGTCGGAAGACGTGCCGGTGCCCTATGCGCCGAGCCTGGAATCCGTCGTGCTGCCGGATGTTCCGCGCGTGGTTGCAGCCGTCAAGCGCACGCTGTACCTGCAGTAACCGCCACAGGAGCTGGCGAACCCTTTTCTGCGTCGGGTGCCCGCGGATGCGGGGCTTGGCGCAGCGACCCAAGGAAAACCCAAGATGGCGACGCTGATCGTGATGCCGCGGCTCTCTCCGACGATGGAAGAGGGCGTGCTGGCCAAGTGGACGAAGAAAGAGGGCGACAAGATCGCCCCCGGCGACATCATTGCCGAAGTCGAGACCGACAAGGCCAACATGGACTTCCCGCTGGAGGACGAAGGCGTCCTTCTGCGTCAGCTGGTCAAGGCCGGCGATACCGTGCGACTGGGCGGCCCCGTCGGTGTCCTGGGCGAAGCCGGCGAAGACATCAGCGCGCTGCTTGCAGAAGCGGCCAAGGAAAGCGGTGCGGCGGCCCCAGCGACGGCTGCGGCGGCAGTGTCCGCGCCGGTTGCCGTGTCCGCCCCCGCGGCTGTGGTGGCTGCGGCCCCAGCACCCGCCCCGGTTTCAGCGCCTGCGCCGGTTTCAGCGCCTGCCCCGACGGCAGCTCCGGCCCCGACGGGGCGTATCCTGGCGTCGCCCCTGGCGCGTCGGCTGGCCGATGACGCCGGCTTGAATATTCGCGGCATCGCGGGCTCGGGCCCGGGTGGGCGCATCGTCAAGCGCGACATCGAAAAGGCCATCACGCAGGGTCCGGCTCAGGCGGCTGCGGCACCGGTGGCTCCGTCGGTGACCGCGCCGGCTGTGGCGGCGGCGCCGGTGGCTGCGGTCGCGGCGGCGCTTTTGCCCGGGGACGAGACGGTCGCGCTGCCGATGATTCGGCGCACGGCGGCCAAGCGGCTGGTCGAAGCCAAGCAGACGGTGCCGCACTTCTATCTGACCAGCGATGCCGGCGTCGATGCGCTGTGGCAGTTCCGCGAGCAGCTCAATGCCAGCGCACAGGCCGCCGGTGGTGAAAAGGTCAGCGTCAACGACCTGGTGCTCAAAGCGTTGGCGCGGGCTCTGCGCGTTGTGCCGGCCGCCAACATGGCCATCGCCCCCGACGGGCAGCATGCCATCAAGCACCATCGCGTCGACATCAGCGTGGCCGTGGCCCTAAACGAAGGCGAAGGCCTGATCACGCCGGTGGTGCGCAACGCCGACACCAAGTCCTTGGGCGCCTTGGCTCGCGAAGTGCGCGAGCTGGCGGCCCGCGGTCGCGAAAAGAAGCTGCGTCCCGACGAGTACACCGGCGGCACGTTCAGCCTGACCAACCTGGGCATGTACGGCATCCGCGAATTCTTCGCGATCATCAACCCGCCCGAGCCAGGCATCCTGGCCGTCGGCCGCGTCGAAAAGCGCCCAGTGGTGGTGGAACGCGATGGCAAGGACGAGATCCGCATCGAGCGCCGCATGACGCTGACCCTGTCCTGCGATCACCGCGTCATCGACGGAGCGCTGGGGGCCAAGCTGCTGTCTGAAGTGGTCCGCGGCCTGGAACACCCGATGCTGTTGGTGCTTTGATGACGGGCAAGCCTGCCGAAAAAGCGGCCGAAGGCGGCAAGAACGCCGGCGGCCTGGACTTGGTTGTCGTCGGTGGCGGCCCCGGTGGCTACGTCGCCGCGATTCGCGCCGCGCAGCTTGGGCTGAAGGTCACCGTCGTTGAAAAAGAACACCTGGGTGGCATCTGCGCCAACTGGGGCTGCATCCCGACCAAGGCGCTTCTGCACAGCGCCGAGCTATTCGCCGGCCTGCGTCACGGAGCCGACCTGGGCATCGAAGCCACCGGCCTGCGCTTCAACTACGGCAAGGCCGTCGCGCACAGCCGCAAGGTCGCCGAAAACCAGCAGAAGGGCGTCGCCTATCTGTTCAAGAAGAACCGCATCGACTGGATTCGCGCCACCGCGCTGCTCAAGCGGACGGACGACGGCGGCGTGGCCCTGGATGTCGGTGGAAAAGAGCTTCGCGCGACGAACATCCTGTTGGCGACGGGCGCTCGGCCACGGGTGCTGCCGGGGCTGGAACCGGACGGCAAGCAGATCCTGACGTACTTCGAAGCGATGAACCTGCCGGCGCAGCCGCAGTCGCTGTGCATCGTCGGGGCGGGCGCCATCGGCGTCGAGTTCGCGTACTTTTACAACGCCATCGGCACGCGGGTGACGCTGATCGAAGCGCTGCCGAATATCCTGCCCGTCGAAGACAAAGAGATCTCGACGCTGCTGAAGAAAAGCCTGACCGACCAAGGCATCGCCATTCACACCGGTGCCAAAGTTACCGAGGTCAAAAAGAGCGGCAACGATCTGGAAGTGCGCTTCACCAGTGAAGCCGGTCACAGCCTGACCGTGCGCTGCGAAAAGCTGCTTTCAGCGGTCGGCGTGCGCGGCAACAGCGACGGGCTGGGCCTGGAAGGTGTCAGCGCCCAGATCGATCGGTCGTTTGTGCGCGTCGATGACGACTTCCGCGTGCTGGATCTGGAAGGCAAGGCGATCGCGGGCCTGTACGCCATCGGCGATCTGATCGGCGGGCCGCTTCTGGCGCACAAGGCATCGGCCGAGGGCATCTCGTGCGTGGAAGGGATCGCCGGCGTCGATGAAAAAGAGCGCCGCCGCGTCGATCGATCGACCCTGCCGGGCGCCACCTTCTGCAAGCCGGAAGTCGGCTCAATGGGCCTGACCGAAGAAAAAGCCCGCGCCGAAGGCCGTGCTGTGCGCATTGGCAAGTTTCCGTTCAAGGCATCGGGCAAGGCGCAGGCCGTCGCTGCCACCGATGGCTTGGTCAAGGTTGTGCTGGACGAAAAGACCGGCGAGATCCTGGGCGCGCACATCCTGGGCGGCACCGCCAGCGACATGATCGCGACGTTCACCGTCGCCCGCGCCAGCGAACTAACCGCCACCGAGATCCTGCACACCGTCTTTGCCCACCCCACTTTCGCCGAGATCAGCAAAGGCGCCGTCGAGGCTGCCTACGGCGAAGCCATCGACCTGTAGCCCTTCCAGGCGCCGCTCATTGAACGGACCGAGAAAGCGCTCGCCCGACGGGCCGCTCGGCTCGCTCGTCCGCGCGACCTCTGCGTCTATCGATGCATGACTCGCGCGCCCGCTTCGTCGAGCCTCCCGTCGCCACAGCTTGTGGACACGCCGCTTCGATCGATCCCCGCAGTGCAGAGACCCCACGACTGGGTCAGATGGGGCTGAATTGGGTCCGATTTGGCCGAATTCGGCGGGACTTGGCCCGCTCGTCAGTGCGTCGTCGAGCCAGAGGTCTGCGCGAGCTCAAGCTGGGCGCGGCGCAGGCGGTCGCGATCCATCTCGCGCGCGGTCTCGCGGTTGCCGGCGGGACGCGTGACCAGGCCGCGGGCCAAAAGCGCCGACTTGGCCTGCCGTCGCTCGCCCGCTTTTTTCGCGGCCAAAAGCGGCTGCTGTCCGGGCCGCAGCGGAAAGCCGACGTGCGACAGACCCGCCGTGCGATCGGGTACCGCATCGATCATGGCGACATCGATCGAGCGATAGGCGGGCTGGGTCAGTGCCTGCGCAAAGTGCTGCGAGCGCTGGATCGTGTAGTGCCAAATATCGCCGGCCGGATAGGTCAAAAGCTGTGACTTCACGGTGCGCAGGATCACGCTGCGATCGTCGAAGGGCAGCGCCGCCATGTTGCTGCGGAAGGCCGGGCCGTAGGGGAACCAAGACTCGGCATTCGAAAGGTAGATGGCGTGAATCGGTACGCTGGCTTTGCGGGCCGTCCCTGCGATCTGCTGCAGCGTCGAAGGGCCGGTCAGGTCGCCCAGGCGCGCGATGATGCGGCCGTCCTTGGCCAAGCGCTGCATGTGGCGGTACTTGTCGGCATCCGACAGCCACGTCCCGCGAGCGCTGTGCGTGCGGTGCAGCTCGTCCTTCAGGTGGCGATGCAGAAGGTCGCGATAGGCGTGATAGATCTCCAGCACGGCGCGCTGTTCTTCGGCGTCGCGGTGGACCGCAGCGACGGCAGCGTGCACGGCCTCGCGGTGCTTCTTGTCGAACAAAGCCACCAGATCGGCCGGGGTCATGGCGACGGGCAGAAGCGCGGCATACAGCCGATGCAGGTGCACGACGGCGGGATCCAGATCGACCAGCCACAGCACATCGGCTTGGGCTGCGGCCGCCAGCGTGTAGTTCTGATCGCCGCCCACGCCCATGTAGCCGCCGCGCAGGCCGCGTAGGTCGGCGAAGAACAGGTCATGACGACGCTCGTTGGACCACAGGTAGTGACGGCGGACCTTGTGGGGGGGCTCGTCACGCGGGGCATCGCGCCGTACAAGCAGCAATACAAGCCCCTGCCCGAGGAAGTCGAGCAGATCAGATCGCTGGGCGTGCAACTGCGGTTCGGCGTTCGCATC
>JAYRFD010000303.1:0-3022 GCA_041908565.1 Polyangia bacterium
CGATCGGTGCGATGTACGGCGCACCGCTGACGCTGGGCGGCAAGCGCAGCGTGATCTCGTCGGCCAAGGCCAGCTCAAACATGCGGCACTCGTTGGGCGCTCCCGATCGCGGCGAATCGCGGGTGGCGGTGATTTGCGCTCGTTCGCCTGCCCAGCGTCCGGTGGCCAGGAACAGATTCAGCGTCGTTAGGACCAGCTCGCGCGTGGTCGTGTACGACTCGCGAGCGACCGCTTCACTTTGCCCGCCTTTGGCCATTTCGCGGACGAAGCCGGCAGGTATGTCGTCGCGCGAACAGTGAATGACGGGATAGCCCTGAAACACCGCATCGGCCGGCCAGCTTGCGCGCGGGGAATTCGTGCGGACTGCGTCGCTGCCGGCGCTCTTGCAGCCAGACAAAAGCAGCCCCACGCCGCACAGCAGACCGAAAAGCCTGCGCCCTTTCCCCAAAGCCCCCCCGCAAGGCCAAGCCAACCCACGCGTGTTCATCGCATCAGTATCGCGCAGAGCCGGTCGCAGAAGCAGCAGGAAGGATCGGCGCAATCGCCTGACGCAGCAGCGCTTCGACCTGTTCCGGCGTCCCCGATCCGTCGATGAAGCGGCAGTCTCGACCGCGGGCCGCAAGCGCCGCCGCTTCCTGCGCATAGGCCGCCGCGACGCGCTCTTGCACCGGCAGATCGTCGTAGATTTCCTTTTCACTGGCCCGCTTGGCCCGACGATCCGCGGCGATCACCACCGGCACTTGCACAAACAGCGTCAGATCCGGTTCCAGAAGACCGCTGCCGCCGTGGTTGGCCTGCCAGACCAGGTCGCGCGACACACCGGCCGAGGTCTGATAGGCCAGCGACGACAGCACGAAGCGATCGCTTAACACGATGCCGCCTGACACAAGCTGCGGGCGGATCTCGCGCGCGATGTGATCGCGACGATCGGCCGCAAACAGCAGCGCCATGGCATCGGGATCAAAGGGATCGGCCTTGGCTGAAAGCAGGCTGCGGATCAGCTTGCCGACGGGATTCCCGGTTGGCTCGGCCGTGCAGTGCACGCGATGACCCAGGCCGGCAAGCCAGGTCGCCAGGCGCTCGCGCTGGGTGGTGGTGCCGGCGCCATCGATGCCTTCCAAGACGATGAAGCGACCGGGAAACGGGAACGATGCGGGGCAGGCAGAGGCTGCGGGGGACGGGGACACCATGGCGGCGCAGCATCGCCACAGCCCGCCGTCTGGTCAACGGTTTCTTCCCAGCATGCACACACCCGGCAAGCCGCGGGAAAAAGTAGACGACCGGCCCGCCTGCGTTAAGCTCGATTTCCTGTCCGATCTCGACGGGGCGCAGGTGGATACCCCCGGACGGAGGATTGGGCGCAGCGCTCCCCAGTTGATCCTCTGGCTCTTTCGGATCGTTCGGATCCATCCCATCACCATGACAGCAGACTCGGCCTCGGTCTCTCCTGAAAAGAAACTCACGCGAAGCATGAGCGTGGTCGATGCTGCGGCCCTGCTGGTCGGCAGCATGATCGGCTCCGGCATCTTCATCGCTCCGTCGCTGATGGCGCGAAATATCGCGGCTCCGGGCGTGTATTTGGGCCTGTGGCTTTTGGCCGGCCTGTATACGCTTTTGGGCGCGCTGTCGTTTGCCGAGCTAGCCGCGATGATGCCGGAAGCCGGCGGTCCGTACGTCTATCTGCGTCGGGCGTTGGGACCGCTGCCAGGCTTTCTGTACGGCTGGACGCTGCTGTTTGTCATCCAGTCGGGCTTTATCGCTGCCGTCGCCATCGCCTTTGCCAAGTACCTGGGCGTGTTCTTTCCGGCGATCGGCGAGGCGCACGTGCTGGCGTCGCTGCCGCTGGGACCGCTGGGCATCGTGAACATCAGCACCGCGACCTTGGTCGCGCTTCTTACCATCGCGGTCCTGACCTACATCAACATGCGCGGCGTCGAAGCCGGAGCCCGCGTGCAAACGGCGTTTACGGGTCTAAAGCTGCTGGCGCTGTGGGCGCTGGTGGCGGCTGGCTTGATCTTTGGCGGCTCGCGCGGGGGCAGCACGGCGAACTTTGCTCCGCTGTTTTCAGCGACGGTGCCAGGCACCGCAACGCACCCGCTGTTCTTGGGTGCGCTGGGCGTCGCCGCCAGCAAGGCGCTGTTCTGTTACGACGCCTGGAGCACCGTCACCTTCGCCGCATCCGAGATCCGCGACCCGCAGCGCAGCCTGCCGCGCGCCTTGGTCTTGGGCACCGTCGTAACGACCATCACCTATGTCGGAGCGGCCGCCGTCTACCTGTATCTGTTCCCGCTTGCGACGATGGCCGCCATTCCCGAAAACCGCGTCGCCGCCCACGCCGCTCGCCTGCTGTTTGCGGGGGAAACCGGCGCCAAGCTGATCGCCGCCGCCATCCTGGTGTCTACGTTCGGCTGCATCAACGGCATGATCCTGGGCGGAGCCCGCGTGCTGTACGCGATGGCCGGCGATGGCCTGTTCTTCCGTCGCGCAGCGCAGCTGAATCAGCGTCGCGCTCCCGGCTATGCCCTGCTGCTTTTGGCGCTGTGGTCGGCGGCGCTAACCGTGTCGGGTCGCTATGACGATCTGCTGACGTACACAACCTTTGCATCGCTTCTGTTTGGCGCGCTGACGGCCGCCTGCGTGCCGATCTTGCGACGGCGACAGCCTGATGCCGATCGCCCGTATCGCACGATGGCCTATCCCGCTTCGACGATCATGTTCATCGCCGTGGCCGTGTTCTTCGTCGTGTACATCGTGCAAGGCGACGCCAAAAGCGCGGGGTATGGCCTTTCGATCGTGCTTCTGGGCTGGCCTGTGTACGGCCTGTTCCGTCGTTCCGTCGATCGCGGTAGCTGATGGGGGCTCCTACACCGCGCGGCACGCAGCGCGAACGGCTGGCCCTTTCCCGCGCAAGACCACGGCGGAAGCCGCGTCTGTGGCCACGCTTCGGACCAAGCCTGGCTTTGTGCTTGGCCCTGGGTCTTGGGCTTGCGTTGGCGCAGCGGGTACCGACGCCGAACCGGAC
>JAYRFD010000304.1:0-2473 GCA_041908565.1 Polyangia bacterium
CTTGCCGTCCGGCAGGTGCTCGAACGCGACCTTAAAGCAGTAGTCACGCCGCGCCACCACCGGCGGGTTGATCTCCATGTAATACACCGCCGCGTCGCCTTCGCTGCGCAGAAGCTTCACATGCTCCGTCGGAGGCATGAACTCGGGATAGTGTTCAACATCGGCCAGCACTGCCAGCACACGCTCGGGCGGCGCATCCACTTCTGCGATGGCGCGAATCTCGCGAATCTTCGACCCGACGCGATCGCGGATCGCAAGCTTGACCCCATCGCGTGCACCGCGCTCCTCCCACGCGCCTTCGTCCGCGCACACCGTCGAAAGCGAACCTGAAAACAGAGCAACAAACGCGGCGATGCAGTGCGGTCTCATGGCTGGCTCCCCGGGCTCGGCTGGTGCTGCGAATTGGGCGACTCGGTATCCAATGGTTCAAGCTATCACCCGGACTCCGCGCACGCCACGGCAAGCTGCGAATTTAGCTGCGCTTTTCGCGAACGAAAGCTTCCAGCATTGGGAAGAAGGCCGCCGCTTGTTCGATGTGGCAAAGGTGCCCGCTGCCTTCCACGATCTGAAGTTCGGCACCGGGCAAAAGGTCCGCGGTTTCAGCAACCAGCGACGGAGGAACTAGCAAGTCATCGCGTCCGGCGATGCACAGCGTGGGCACGCGCCAGGTCTTTTGCAGCCCCCGCAGCGCGTCGCGCAGATCGATGTGGCGGCACGCGGAAAAGTCGTCGATCAGGGTCGCTGCGTCGGCGGACCACAGCATGGCCTGCCAGCGCGCGCGTAGCTCTGGCGAGGTGGCCGGCGAAAACAGCAGGTCGGCGAAGGCATCCGGCATGCGATCGATGAAGTCATTCGGCGTCCCTTCGACCGCTTCCGCATCGCGCGACGGCAGACTGGCTCGTACCAATTCGAAGACCTCGTCGACAACGCTCAGCTTGGCCGCGCCGTTGAGCAAGACCAAGCCGGCCACGCGCCCCGGATCGGCCAGCGCCAGCGACAGGGCCAGCGCCGCCCCCATCGAGTGCCCAACGATCACGACGCGCGGCAGCGAAAGCGCATCGCACAGCGCCCGCAGCGTTTCGCGATAGCCTTCCAGATTGGCCGCCCCTTCCCATCGCTGCGACTGACCATGACCCGGCAGATCCGGTGCGATCACGCGACGTCCGGGGGTCATGCGCCGCAGCAGATCCATGAACACCACCGACGACATGCCGGCCCCATGGATGCACAAAAGCGGAGGCTGGCTGGCCTGCGGCCCCGACGGAGCAGGCTCTGGTTCATCGCGAACCCGTAGCCGGCGATCAAAGATGCGCACACGTCGCATGCCGGTCCTGTACTACGGATCGGGGTGGCTCGGCGATCCCTTTGCGACAGGCTGCCCGAACACCCCGCAGACGCTCCGCAGACATCCCGCGGCCCCCGCGCAGACAGCGGGCACATGGCCAGGCCCCCCCTTCACATTGCCTGGCCCCAGCTTCGGCGGCTCGGGGTACGCTGCGGCCTTCCTTCCCTCGCACATCGGAGGCTTCATGCGTCTATCGCGTTCGTCGTTTGCAGCTCGGTTCGCGGTTTTCTCGACGGGATTGGTTGGCCCGCTGGGTGTTGTTCTGGGCCTTTTGGGCAGCGCCGCGGCGAACCCCCGTCCATCGCTGGTCAACACGCGCATCGGCACGCCGTTTGGCGGCAATGGCCACAACTCGACCCTGGATGGCCGCATCTTCGTCGCCAACGTCGGCGAGGATCACGCCACCACCACCACCACCTGGCAAGCGCGCGTCTTCCGTCCCGAGGCCGTCGGCTATGACCCCGAAGGACGCCCCGACTTCGGAGCCGCGTTCTCGCCCGGTCGCAGCATCCGCGTGAACGGCGGCGAAAACGCGCTGGCTTTTTGTTTCACGAACCCCGATCAGCCTTACAGCGTAAGTGGCGGGCAGGCCGTATACCAGCCGTACATCTTCGATTCGCAGATGTTCAACGGCCCCAACCGCTTCCGACGACGGACCAGCGATATCCGCGTCGATCGCCCGTTCCGCAACGATGCCGACATCGCGTCGTTTTCGACCGGCACCGTCGAATACCTAAGCACCAGCAGCGGCGCCAGCCTGCGCGGCATCGAGCCCACCCTGACCGCCGACGGTCGCCTGATGCTGTTCCAAGGCGCCCCCGCCAACGACGGCAACATCGACCACTTGATGTACTCCTACAATCCCAATCCCTGCGCCACCACCGGCTGGAGCACGCCACGCCCGCTGTCGATGATGTTCAACGATCCGACGCCGGGACTGCGCCGCTATCCCATCGCGTGGAAGCGATTGAAGGCCGCAACCGGCGAAGACTTCGCCGACACCACGCGCGGCGATCTGATCCGCGCCGCCTACGTCTGGATCGATCCAGAAGGCCGCAATGTGCTGTACGTGGCCGTGCCGTTTACCGACGGAGCGCGCCGCGAAGCAGTCAGCCTGATCGGCGCCGA
>JAYRFD010000305.1:0-2470 GCA_041908565.1 Polyangia bacterium
CCAAGAAGACCTGCAACGCCGACACCTGTCCCGATTACGAAGGGAAGCTGACTGCCCTTTTGGCCGATCTGCCCGATCGCTATCCGCAGGGCGATCGACGGGCCGAAGCGCTGTGGCGACTGGCGTTGCGCAGCTTGCGGCGCGGCGACTTGAAAGCTGCGCAGGCCTGGCTTGCGCAGTCGCTGACCAAGATCGGGCGCGAGGTCGGCTGGGATCAAGAAGGCCGCACCCTGTACTGGCTGGGCCGCGTGGCCGAGCTAAACAGCGACGGTCCCGGCGCCATCGCCAGCTATTCGCGGGCCGCACGCGAGTATCCGCTTTCGTTCTATGCCCTGCTGTCTCTGTCTCGCCTGCGGGCCGGCTTTGCCAAAGAAGCCGACGCGCTGTTGTCTGATCTTCTGGGCCCCGCCAGTGATCCCGCCGGAGCCGCCGGAAACGAGTTCCGCTTTGCGCCGCGCGCGCTGTTTGCTCACCCCGCCTTCCTGCGTGGGGTCGAGCTTTTGCGCCTGGGTCTGGGCAGCGAAGCGCGTCGCGAATTTCAGTCGATCGGCATCGGCGTGCCCGACGAAAAAGGCGCTCGTGATCTGCCGCCCGAACGAGAGGAGATGCTGTGGCTGGCCGCGGTGCTGTTCGATCGCGCCGGCGCCTGGCACCTGTCGCACTTCGTGCCGCGCTATGTCGTCACCGAATGGCAGCGTCACTACCCGACTGGCCCGTGGCGCAAGCAGTGGCTGTTGGCTTTTCCTCGCGGCTTTTCCGACCTGATTTCGGCGTCGGCGCGCGACAACAACTATCCCGACATGCTGCAGCTTGCGATCGTGCGTGAAGAGTCCGCCTTCGATCCGCGCACCGAAAGCTTCGCCAACGCGGTCGGCCTGACGCAGATGATCCAGCCGACGGCCAAGCGCTTTTCCGGCGGCCTGCCTTTTGATCCACAGTCGCTGCGCGATCCCGCAACCAACGTCGCGATCGGCGGGCGCTTCCTGGCCTTTATCTATCAGCTTTGGGGGCAGAATCCGGCCCTTACCATCCCGAGCTACAACGCCGGCGAAGGCGCTGTCGTGCGCTGGCTGAAGGCGGCCCTTGCACCAAATGGGCTGGCGCAGATCGCGGGTCAGCCGGCGTTGGGTCAGATCGACCTGTTCGTCGAGTCGATTCCCTACGACGAGACGCGCGGCTATACCAAGCGCGTGCTGTCGAGCTTTCTGACCTATCACTGGCTGTACGGCGCGCCGCCCGCCGCACCCCCTGCCGCGCACCTTCCCAGTCTGCCGTTCGCCTTGCCCGCCGTTCCGTCGCTGCGATAGGTCGCTGGGCCGCATGGTCGAACAGCAGAACGACGCTGTGGATGTCCTCATCGACGGCTGCAACATCCAGTCCACAAGCACGCAGGCGCTGTCCATCTACGAACACAGCCAGCCAGTCTCGATGGGCAGCGGCATCGGGCGCATCCGCATCCAGAACAACGACATCGCCAAGAGCAAGCACGGCATCTTCATCCAGGACTCCAAGCTGGCGGGCGAGGGCGCGCGCACAATCGAGCTGAGCATCGTGAACAACACCCTCGCGGGCCACCAGGGGCGCGAAATCTTGACGCTGTTTGAGTCGAGCCGTGTGACCTGGCGGCTGACCTACGCCAACAACGTGATCTACGGCAACAAGGTCGGAGTCGAGCCAAACCGCGTGCCGATGGGCAGCCTGGTCAACCGCAACAACGCACTCTTTCAAGACACCACCAACGACTCGATGGCAGCGATGGCGGGGATGGGCGACTTGACCGTGGATCCGCAGCTTGATGTGACGCGGACGCCGTGGGCACCGCAGGTGACTTCGCCCCTGCGTGGCGCTGCTGATCCGGTCTTGGCCCCAAGCACGGACTGTTTCGGTCGCCCGCGGCTCCCTGGCCCGGACATCGGCTGCGCGCAGTACACCGCAGTGCCCCCGACGTAGCGGTCGCTGCGGTGCTCCGCTGGCTGTGTGCGTGGGCAGGCGTTTGCTGCAGCTCGCTGTCGATTTGCTCGAGGGGGAGGTGCCGACCGCTGACCGTCCAGCCAAGTGGCTACGGCAGCCCTTCGGCGGGCGCGACATAGCGGCCGCTGCTGCTGCCGCGTCGCTGATCATCGCCGCGGACGCGCGCGACCAGCGGAAAGCTGCCCAGCGGGACGGATGCTGGGATCGTCACTTCCAGGGTGAAGCTGCCGTCGGGACGGCTGACCGTGCGGCCCAAGACCAGCGCGCTGGTCGGCGTGGCCAGAAGCAGGTACACATCCAGGCCACCGCTGGGTGTGCCGGTCCCGCTGGTGTGCACTTGGCCGCGCACGGGGACGGCGGCGCCGCGATACAGCCGACGGGCCGCGCCCAACCACAAGCTGACGCGAGTGGTGGCCAGGCCGCTTGTGGGGCGGCGATCGTCCGGCTGGCTTAGGTCGTCGGCTGGCGGCGGAACCTCGTCGGGTGATCCATCGTCCGC
>JAYRFD010000306.1:0-2819 GCA_041908565.1 Polyangia bacterium
GGGCGGGCCGGGAGTGCCGTGGTCTTTGTAGGGTTCGGCCCGACGATTTGCGTTGCCAGCGGCGGATTGGCGACGGTACGACATGCCCTGTGTGGGCCGTCATGCCGGCGGCCTGCCATTTTCCAAACGGCAGAGAGGTTCCCATGAACAAGCTGGTTGTTGCCGCCGTATCGGTCTTCGCGTTCACGTCGCTGTGGGCGACCGATGTCTTTGCAGATGGCACCGAAGCCGAGGACACAGGCGACGAGTTCGCCCCCGATCAAGTCGATCCCGATCCGGCCAAGCTGTCGCAGTCGGAAGCTGCCTCGCTGATCCGCGCGGCGGGCATCAGCGTGTATTCCAGCGGCGGCTGCACCAACCGCAACCGATCGAACTGCACGTCGTTTGAACAGATCAACTCCGCGACCGTAAACGGCATCATCACCTTCAAGAAATCGAGCGGCTGCAGCGTCACCATCACCGGCGGCACCGAGACCGGCCACGCATCCGGCACCTACAGCCACTGGAACGGCTACAAGGTCGATATCTCGATCACAAGCTGCGTGACCGGCTACATCCGCAAGAACTTCTCGTACATCGGCCTGCGCGGCGACGGCGCCCCCCTGTACCGCTCCGCCGCCGGCAACCTATACGCCGACGAAGGCAACCACTGGGACATCACCTACTTCTAGGCGATCGAGCCCGCCGCGGCACCCGACGAAGTTGGGACAGGCCCAAGCCGTGCAGCAATGAAGCGCCGAGGGCAGTCACAGCCACATGTGACGGCGCGTTCTTAGCGCGGCGGGCTGGCTTCGGTTGGGGGTTGGCAGGCGGGGCAGTAGATCAGGCCGGTGCGCATGTGGTAGCGGACGATGGTGCCCTCGGCGACTTCGGCGCCGCAGCCGTCACACAGCGATCCGACGGCCAGCGGGACCGAATCGAAGCGTTCCAGGTATCGCTCGACGCCGTCTTCGACGATGCCGCGCGGCGAGCCCTTGACGATGTCGGCGCGAAAGCGCTCGTGAATGGCCAGCCAGCGCTGGATCAAGGGCTCGGGCAGGCCATATCGACGGATGCAGCCTTCAAACAAGGCTTCGCGATAATCGAACAAGTCGTCCGAGATCACCATCCAGTGATGGGCATTAAACGGACGCAGACCAAAATAAACATCATTTCCGGTAAACAGCTCATTCAGAAATTCATACTGCTTTTCGATAACGCGCCGCTTGGTGACATTGTGAAAGAAGGGGCGAAGGCGCGCATCTTCAAACACTCGATCATAAAAGTCGGTCAGAATGGCGGTTAAGCCGGCGCCCTGTCCAAGCGCCTGCCATAGCTCGGGATCGGGCGCAATGCTGGCCACCGTCTGGGCATCGTGTGGCATGTACGGGGCGGCGCTGGTGAACGGATCGGCATGGATCAGCTGACGATTGGCCCCGCGCAGCACCACCTGCCAGCGAGCGGAATGCACCATGGCCGGCGGCCCGCACAAGAATATGCGCCAATCGACCAAGCTGGCATGGCTGCCAAGGGCGATATCGGTAACCAGCCCCCGCGGCACATCCGACGAGGCTGCTTCGCTAACACATCCGACATAATGAAAGTTCGAGTGTTTTTCCGCTAGCTGCTGCAGTTCGTTATGCAGGTACAAGCCCACCCGCGCACGAGCCCCGTGATACAAGTGAATAGGGCCACGATGACCTTGCTGCAAAGCATCGCGTACGATGGCCGATAACGGTCCCAGGCCTGTGCCACCGGCGATCAACAACAGGGGGCGCTCTGCTTCCCCCTCTCGATAATGGCAAGAACCATAGGGGCCTTGTACTTCGATATCGGAACCCGGCTGTAGCTGGTTGAAGATCCAGGGGCTCATGGCGCCTTGCGGATCCAGCCGAACGTGCAGATCCAGGAAGTAGTCCTGATCGACGCTGCTGGCGCTGGAATAGCTGCGCAGCAGGCCATCACTTCGTCGCAGGTTGACGAACTGACCGGGCAGCCAGCGAAACGACGAACCAAGCTCGAGTCGCAGGCGCACGACGTCGGGGGCCAAGGGGTCCTTGGCGACGACCATCGCCTGCGTGCCCAGGTCTTCGCTGCGCGGGTTCTCGACGACCAGATCACCGGGGCCGCGCATCTGGCAGGGCAGGAAGTAGCCGCGCTCGCGCAGCGAGTCACGCAGGTCGGCCTGCGCTTCCGCATCGGGCTTCCCGTCGACCGCGCGCAGCAGACAGACGTGGCAGCTTCCTTTTTTGCAGGAAAACGCGGCGTCGCTGCCGCAGCGAATCAGCGCGTCCAGGACGGACTCTCCCTCGCGGCGCTCGACCGCATGGCGGCCAAACTGCACCCTGAAACCCATGCGCCCCCCTTTGCTTTCCAGTCTATTCGATCCACGCCGCGCGCTGTCGACGAGAAGCACCGCCTTCCGCGCCGCAGACAGGCTCTGATGTGGGCCGCTGCGGACGCCTTCCGTGCACCGATGACAGTCGACATACCCTGCCCGCGAAGCCCCCGCTTCCAGACGCTGCGGCGGGATCGCCGGCCCCGCGGAAGCTGGTGGTTCCTTCGCGCGCGCAGACTGGATATCATCGGTGCGCGGCGCTGCCGCCGTCGTTTCAGGAGTGCCCCATGGCCCGCGATGTCCACATGCTTCGCAGCTTTGCCGATCTGTTGCACGTGCTTGAGCAAGACGGCGTGCCGCACCAAGCCGACCATGCCGAAAACACGGTGCGCATCCCGACGCAGCGCGGCGATCTGGACAGCGTGCTTTTGCTGCGCTGGCAGGACAGCGACGGAGTGATCCAGTTTATCCAGGCCCTGCCGCTGCCGGTGTCGCAAGAACA
>JAYRFD010000307.1:0-2832 GCA_041908565.1 Polyangia bacterium
CTGATGGCGCCGTTTGGTGGCCGCTTTAGCGCGCAAGAAATCAGCGCCTTGGCGGACTACCTGATGACGTTCAAGAAGTAGCGGAACGCAGGACGGCCATGACCTCTGAGATGACGCCCGCCTTGGCCACCGCCGGTGGCACAGCTTCCGTCGAAGGCGGCACGACGGCCGGCACAACGCCGCAGAGCCGTCGCCGCCCCCCCTTGGTGCCATCGGGCGTGCTGGCCATGCTGATCTTCGTGTTCACGGAGATCATGTTCTTCACTGGCCTGGTCAGCGCCTTTCTGATCACGCGCGCCAGCATCGGCCCCGGTGGCTGGCCACCGCCCAATCAGCCGCGTCTTCCCGTCGCTGCGACCGCTGTAAACACGGTCGCGCTGCTGCTGTCTGCGGCGGTCCTGTTTTTGGCATGGCGGGCTCTGCGAACCAGTCAGCGCGGCGAAGCCGTCGGTGGGATTGCGCTGCGCCTGGGGGCTGCGATTGCCCTGGGCGCCGCCTTTCTGCTGGGCCAAGGTCGCGAGTGGGTGATGCTGCTGCACGAAGGCCTGACGTTGCATTCCAGCATCCACGGCACCTTCTTTTACATCCTGGTTGGCTGCCACGGTCTGCACGCGCTGGTGGCGCTTCTGGCCCTGGGCTGGGCCTTCCTGCGCCTGCGCCAAAATCGCCTGAGCAGCGAGACCCTGGCCGCGATCAGCGTGTTCTGGTACTTCGTCGCGGGCGTCTGGCCGTTTTTGTATTACGAAATCTATCTGTAGTTCGCGGGGGCCGCCGATGTCGAAAGCCGAAGCAAACCGAGTCCTGCACAGCCTTTCGAATCGCAGCACCACCGTCGGAGCCATGGCTCTTTTGGCGTGGCTGTGGCCCAGCGTGGTGCTGGCCTGCCCCGTCTGCTTCGTCGCACGTGAAGCCAGTCGCCTGGCCTTCTTGTGGACGGCGATCCTGATGACCTTCCTGCCCCTGTGCATGATGGGCGGGCTGGTCTACTGGCTGTGGCGGCAAGCGCAGCGCCAAGCCCCGCACCAAGCCCCGCACCAAACCAGCGATCATCCGTCCGATTCCTCGTCGACTTCCGACGCGTCGCGATAGGGGCTTGGGCCAGCCATCGGCTGCGCCCCGGGGCATGTCCCCTGCGGTTTGCTGTTGTTTGATCCGGCCCTTCGCAACACGACGTCTGTCTTTTGTGCGCATCGCGCTGCGCAGCCCCGGAATCGTCGTTGGTTCGCGACCCCAAGCGCGATACGATGAGCAGCCATGAGCACAACCGATTCCGCATCGCCGACGACAGGGGGCCCAGCCGCAGGTGGCGAGCCCGCCGCCACGCCGCCCACGCTCAGCGGTACGTTTGGCTTCCTGGGCACCGGCAACATGGCCGAAGCCCTGATCCGCGGTCTTTTGCGATCAGGCGCCGTCAAGCCCGAACAGGTCTGGGGTTCCGAGCCGCGCGCCAGCCGCATGGAGCAGATCAAGAGCCGCTACGGCATCCACGTCACCAAGTACAACGTCGACGTGGTCCGTCACGCCAGCGTGATCATTCTGTCGGTAAAGCCGCAGATCCTGCCCAGCGTGCTGGACGAGATTGCGCCGCACCTGAAGCCGCGCGCCCTAGTGATCAGCGTCGCGGCCGGCGTTCCCATCGCCGTGATCGAAGCCCGCTTACCGACCGGCATCCGCGTCGTGCGCACCATGCCCAACACGCCCGCCTTGGTGGGCGCTGGAGCCACCGCCATCGCCGCCAACCAGCACGCGACGGCCGATGATCTGAAGATCACCGAGCAGATCTTTCGCTCGGTCGGCATGACCGTTGTCCTCGACGAAGAACAGCTAGATGCGGTGACCGGCCTTTCCGGCAGCGGCCCGGCGTACATGTTCTTGATCATCGAGGCGCTTTCCGATGCCGGTGTCAAAGTCGGGCTGTCCCGCTACAACGCCGTCGCGTTGGCGGCGCACACCGTCTTGGGCTCGGCCAAGCTGCTGATCGAAACCGGCGACCACCCCGGACAGCTAAAAGACATGGTCACGTCGCCGGGCGGCACCGCAATCGCGGGCCTGCACACACTGGAAGCCGGCGGCCTGCGCACCACGCTGATGAACGCGGTCGAAGCCGCAACCCGCCGCAGTCGCGAGCTAGGCGAGGCATCCCTGGCCACCCTGAATCGCAGCCGCAACAAGCCCGAAGGCTAGTCGAGGCAGCCCGCGCGATCCCTCGCCGCGGGCCCACATGATTCACCCGACCAATTCGACATCTGCCCGTGGCTGTTCAGCTATTCCCTCCCGTGGTTTGCCCTCGCAGACGCCTCTAGTTTTTGCCCTGCGGCAAGAGTAGACTCCTCGCCCAACTCGTCTGCACAGACGACAGCACCGTCTCTGCGACGGCAACAACCCCATCACGTAGCGAAAAGCGGAAAGACAAAGGAGCAGCGGTATGACCCAGACGCACTCTCAGGGCCGTAAGAAGATCTCGATCATTGGCGCCGGCAACATCGGCGGCGAGCTGGCCTCGCTGATCGCCCGCACCGAGCTGGCCGATGTCGTCCTCCTCGACATCCCCGAGAAAGAAGGGCTCTGCAAGGGCAAGGCTCTCGATCTGGAACAGAACGGCACGATCCTGGGCTACGACTGCCGCATCACCGGCACCGGCAACTACAAGGACACCGCGGGATCGGACGTCGTGGTCATCACCGCTGGTGTGCCGCGCAAGCCGGGCATGTCGCGCGACGATCTGTTGTCGATCAACCTGAAGATCATGCGCAGCGTCGCGGCCAACCTGAAGGAAAACTGCCCCGGCGCGTTCATCATCGTCATCTCGAACCCGCTCGACGCCATGGTCTA
>JAYRFD010000308.1:0-1835 GCA_041908565.1 Polyangia bacterium
ATCGATCACTTCTCGCATTCTGGCAAATGGTTCGTAATAGCGTTCTTTGGCGTCTGGTTCGGAGCGAATGTCCTGCCAGTTCCATTCGTTGGGTAGATCATGACCAGCAAGCACCCAGACTTCGATCTCTTGCCAGGCGTTTTCGGCCAGAAGCTCGTCGCCGTGCGGGATGGTCTCTTCGGCGAGTGCGGCCATGTCGCTGGCCTGCACGCCGCCGCGGATGCGGATGTGATCGCGGGTCAGGGCCTCGTCGGGTTCCCAGTCGACCTGCAGGCTTGGCACGCGCTCCAGGAGCTCGACCAAGGCCAGGGGATCCAGGCTGCCGGACATCTCAAGTTCCAGGTCCAGGGCCAGCGGATCGTCGGCGTCGTCGGTATCAGGAATGGGTGCGCAGTGACGGATGACCACGTCGGCGTGGCGCATCTGCGGCAGCACATACTTCACGGAATCGGGGCGCCGCTTCTGCATCTGTTCCAGCACCTGATCGCGGCTGTAGCCCCGCTTGCCCATGTCGCGCGCGACCTTCCACGACTCACGCAAGGACTCGGCGGGATTGACAAATACGCGCAGGTGGAATAGTTCGCGCTGGGCAGGCAGATAAAATGGATGTAGGCCAATGATGCACATATACTCATTGGGCCGAATCAAGATCGGATCGGTAAATCGACCATTGTTGTGGTCGTAATGACGTTTGCGCACCTGGCGGCCTTGACGCAGATTGCGCAGACCTTCCAGCTGATCCAAAAGTTGATTACCGCGAGGATTTAAGTGGGTATAGCGTTTCCACATCAAGTGGCCGCGTTCCCAGCGGTGGTCGTCGTCGCCGTTTAGCAGCGTGATGCGCGGGCCCAAAAGGCGCGCCAGGTCGGCGCCGATGGTGTGCTTGCCGGCGCCGCTGTCGCCACCGATGCCGATCATGAAGCTCTCGTCGCGCAGGCGGTAGATGGCGTTCGACTGGACGCCGCGCTGGTACATCTCGAGCGCGGTCAGGATGGTGGTGCCAAACAGGACGGTCCAGGCGATGTTGGCCGCGTGCTGCGACAGCAGGGCTGGAACGGCTGCCGACAAGGCCTGGGCCCAGCGCTGGCCGGTGCCGGCACCCAGCGTCGGATCGACGGCTTCCAGAAAGCTGGCAGCATCGTGGATAAAGAAATAAGCCAGATACGCGGCTGCCAGCAAGATCGTGGCAAAGCGACCGTGACGCGTGAACTGTGCATATAGATATGCGACGAACGGCAGCGACCAGATATACCAGCCGGGCTGTGGCGGAACCAAGGCCACCAAACCGACATAAACCGCCCCAAGATACATCAATGTCAATTGCTGATTAACTTTGCGATAACTGGCAAAGCGCAAGAACGCAATCAGCAGAGCCGCCGGGGCCAGATACAGCACCAGGCCGGCCGGGCCATAGCCCAAGGTGACGGCCCAGACCTTCTTCGCTTCGGCGCTGGCGAACACCATGGCGCGGAACGCCGGCGATCGCAGGGGAACGAAGTACAGCGCCAAGGCCACCGCCGCCGATACCAAAAGGAAGCGAGCCCAGTCGGCACGTGGGCGACGGGCGCGGGCCAAGTACACAGCCAGAAACGGCGCCGCGATCGCCAGGTGCAGCTTGGTGGCCAGGGCCAGGCCGAACAGCAGGCTGGCGGCCAAAAGGTGCCGCGTGAACAAAAGCTGCACGCACAGGCACAGAAGGAACGTCGGGATCAGATCGAGCTGACCGTGGACGTAGGCGGCGTACAGCACGATGGGGTTTAGCCAGTACACGGCCAGCACGTCGGTCGCGTGCTGACGCAGCCAGCGCATGATCAGGATGCAGATGCCGATGTCGG
>JAYRFD010000309.1:0-3620 GCA_041908565.1 Polyangia bacterium
CGCGCCTCGCCCGCTCGTGGCGTCGCTGTCGATGTCGCTTCCAACAGCAGGTAGTGCTGATGGCGCCCGGCCAGCGGCTCGCGCGTTCCGGGAATGTGCCGCAAGACCATATCCAGCGCCGTGCGCGAGATGAATTCGCAGGCCGTGATCGCATCCCCAGTCTCGGCACGAGCCCGCGCCAGCACCGCGATCGCCGCCTGCAAGTTCGGCAAGGCCAGCATCGCCGTGACCTGTTCCCGCGGACGCGGAAACAGCTTCAGCACCGCCGCTGTGATGATGCCCAAGGTCCCCTCGGCCCCGCAGAACAGGTGGCGCAGGTCATAGCCCGTGTTGTCCTTGCGCAGCCCGCGCAGCATGTCCAGCACACGGCCATCGGGAAGGACGACTTCCAGGCCCAGCACTAGCTCGCGCGCGTTGCCATAACGCAGGACCTGCGTGCCGCCGGCATTGGTCGCCAGGTTGCCGCCGATCTGACAGCTTCCTTCGGCTGCCAGGCTTAGCGGGAACAGGCGATCGACGGATGCGGCCGCCGCCTGCACATCGCTTAGGATGCAGCCGGCCTCCGCGGTCAGCGTGAAGTTGTCGGCATCCAGCGCGCGGATTCGGTTCAGGCGCTTGAGGTTGATGATCACTTCCTCGCCGGCAAGACCCGCCACCGCGCCACCGCACAGGCCCGTGTTGCCACCTTGCGGGACCATGGCCACGCCCGCGCGATACAAGGTCTGCACCACCTCTGCAACTTGCTGCGTTGACGCCGGAAGGATGCATAGCGGACTTCTGCCTTTGTAGTTGCCACGCTGCTCGCGCAGGTACGGCTCTAGCTCATCAGCGTCGCTGACCAGACCGCTGTCTCCGACGATCTCGCGCAGTCGATAGAGCACCTGGGAAGACAGGCCAGACGGCCCGGAATTGGGGGGCTGCGTGTGCATCCAAGAACTGTAATGACAGCCGCCTTCGCGTGGTAGATTTCGCCGCCATGCAGACGACGAATTCAGGGTCCGAGGCTAGCTCGCTGGTGCAGCTGCAGGTTGATCAAGGGGTGGCCTTGATCACGCTGTGCAATCCGCCGGCGAACACCTATTCCTACGACATGATGCAGGCGCTCGACGCGGCGATTCTGCGGGCTCGCTTCGACGACAGCGTCCATGTGCTTCTGCTGTGCGGGGCCGGTGACCGCTTCTTCTGCGCGGGGGCCGACATCGCGATGCTGGACCGCGTGACGCCCAGCTTCAAATACAACTTCTGCTTGCACGCCAACGAGACGCTCTTGCGCATCGAAAACACCGCCAAGCTGGTGATCGCGGCGCTCAACGGTCACACGGTGGGCGGCGGGCTGGAAGTCGCGCTGGCTGCGGATCTGCGAATCGCTCCCGCCAGCGGACGCTTCAAGATCGGCTTGCCCGAGGTCGCCTTGGGTGTGCTGCCCGGCACCGGCGGCACGCAGCGCCTGGCTCGCCTGGTCGGCAAGAGCCGCGCGATCGAGCTGATGGCCAAAGGTCAAAACCTGGATGTAAACGAAGCGCTGCGACTGGGCTTGGTCAACGAGCTTCTGGAACCAAACAGCGACGAGTCGTTCCGATCCGCGGCCCTGCGATACGCCCGCAGCTTCTGCCCGCCGGGTCGCGCATCGATGGCGGTGGGACGCATCAAGCGCGCCGTGCAAGCCGGCAGCGAAGCGAGCCTTGAGTCCGGACTGGCCCTGGAGCGCGAGCTACAACAGCAGCTGTTTCAGTCAAGCGATGCGCACGAAGGCATCCGCGCCTATGTCGAAAAGCGAAGCCCGCAGTTTCGCGGGCAGTAGGGGACGAGAAGCAGCAGGATGCGATCGGGCAGTGCTTGATCAGGATTCGCGCAGGAACGGAACGATCGTTTGCGGCTAGCCCGTGGCGAACTTCCAGGTGCGCAGCAGCTTGCGGAAGGTCTCGTTGGACTGGGGAAAGTGCATCTTGCGCAGCGTGTCGCCGATGCAGCTCTGCAGGGTCTCTAGCCGCTTGGCATCGGCGGTTGGCGTCAGCTTCGCAGTCACCTGCGCGCTGAATACACGACCGTCGCGCGCAACCATCAGCGTGGCCTGCAGATCGACGGCAGTGGCCCCTTTGTAGATGGCGTGGGTCAGTGCGCACTCGCGAATGGCCGGCTGCACGCCTTCGAACAGAGCTTCGATGGCGGTCGTTCCGGCGACTGGCTTGCTCCGCTTGCCCTGCGCATCTGCAGCTGCAACGCACAGCCCCAGGCACGAAAGCACAAGCAGCGCGCGCGCCGTTCGTCGCGAAGCTCTGCGAAGCTCAGCCCGCGACGCAAGAGGCCGCGAGGTTGGAGCTAGTTCGGAATGCATAGACCCGGGTTCCCAGTGCCTGCCTTAAAGACGTCCCGGCAGGTACGACCGTTTGGACAGGTATCGGTTGCGGCCCCGACGATGCACAGCGCGCGGCACTTGCGATCGCCGGCCAGCACCACGTTGCACTGGAAGCCATCCGAGCATTCATCGAAGTAGCTGCAGTCCTGCCCTTCGATCTTCGCGTTGTTGTACAGCGGGAAGCAGGCCAAGCCCTTGAATGTATCGCGGGTGGGCGCGCCGACGCTATCAACCGTCGCATCCAGGTACACGCAGTGCTGACGCAGACCATCGCGCGCGGCACAGGTCGCGACGCCGAACGTACATAGCTCGCGGCACTCGCCCAAGTCTTCGTAGGCGCGACGAACACAGGCGCTGGCCGGGTTTGCGCCAGGACACGTCCCATTCTTCGTCGCTGGATCGATGATGGTGGGATTGCACGAAAGACGCGTCGCCGGATAGCAGTATCCCGTGTGCTTGTCGTACGGGAAGCAGGCGTAGCCGTCGTTGGGTCGACAGGTGTTCGCCACATAGCAGGTACGCAAGCAGTACTTCGGGGCACCAGCCAACACGGACAAGCAGTGTCCGTACCCACCGCAGTCCGTGTCGCTGGTACATGTCGAGGTACAGTATCCACCCGTCGTCGGCAGGTTGCCTGGATCACCCAGCACGTTGGTCACCCAACACTTGGGCGCCGTGCCCAGCGTGCACTGGCTGTCCATCTTGCATGGGGCACCGATCTGCCCCGCCCCGACAGACAAGTCGGCCCCCGTCAGATCGATCGAGTCACTGTCCCCGTCACTGCGCATGTTCAACTGTGACTCTGGCACCGTACACGCCACGGCGCCGGTAATCAGACACGCGTACAGCGCGCCCATGAAGCGATGCATCGGCATGGCCATCCCCCTTGCTCCTGTCGATCCAGATCTTCCGATTGGCCAAGGGCGTGCACAGCCAAGCCGCAGCGTCGACCCGGTGCGCCCGAGAGACGCTTGGATCGACGCCGACAAGGCTGCCTGCCGCCCCATGGTTCCACGCGATGTTCCAGGTTCGCGAACTACATCGCCTTGGGCTGGCACAGACCTGTGCTGCCCTCTCCGGCACCCGCGCGCAGTGAATTGGCACAGCCCTGCGTGGCGTTGCTACACGCGTTGCCTGCCGGCAGCCCCCCCGGAGGAGTCAGGATGCTCGGCTGCGGCACCGGCGGTCCCATGGTTCCCTGCACACACAGCTGACGGCAGATCTTGCCCGAGTCCATCACGTTGTAGCGGTCGCACTGATAGCC
>JAYRFD010000310.1:0-4213 GCA_041908565.1 Polyangia bacterium
AACCTGAAGGTGACGTCACGCGACATCGAGCAGCTTGTAAACCGCTGCTTGAACGAAAAGCAGCGAGCGCAGCAAGTAAAGAAGGCTCCCTCGCTGATCGACGATCTGATTCAGGACGAGATCCTGAACTTCACCTCGCTCGACGACGTCGCAAGCGAAGGCAAGGCACCGCCGGTCGCGGGTGGGGATGCTCCGCTGAACCCGGATGCGTTCATTGACACGCGCAACTGGGGTCTGGAATCGGAATCGAGTCTGCCGCCAAGCGGACGCAGTAGCGCGGGATCTCAGCCGGTTCCGTCTTCGGGAAATCCGCCTGCGCTTGAGTCGCTTCTTGAGGGCAGCGCCAGCAAGCAGCAGCCCGTCGCGCCATCTAAGGCGTCGTCCCGTGGCCCGGTGGTGGCGATTGCGGTCACGGTTCTGTTGCTGGTTGCCGCCGCCGCCTATTTCCTCGTTGGGCGATAGCCGTCATGTGCTGCCTTCGGCCTTCAGCGTCGCGGGCACAGGCGTTCGTCAGCAGCAGACATCGCGCTGCGTCCTGGATGTGTCGGGCCGCGTGCGTAGCGAAGCGGGGTAACTCCGCCGCCCGGCGGCTGGAGAATCGTCGCAGGGAGGACTTCGGTGAGTGATCTTTCCGCTCTGTCTGGGCAGCCGAAATTTCGCGCACACCAAGGGCCAGTGCCGCGTGTTCTGGCGCTGGTCTTGGCCGGCGGGGAAGGGCGTCGACTGTGGCCGCTGACGCAGGATCGCGCCAAGCCGGCCGTTCCCATCGGTGGTCGCTACCGGCTGATCGACTTCGTCCTGTCGAACCTCGTCAACTCGGGGTTTCACAAGATCAAGGTCCTGACGCAGTACATGAGCGACTCGCTCAACAACCACTTGGTCCGCGGCTGGCACTTGGCCGCCATGCTGGATCAGTACGTGGAAGCGGTGCCCGCGCAGCAGCGTCGCGGTCGCGAGTGGTTCAAGGGATCTGCGGACGCCATCTTCCAGTCGCTAAACGTCATCACCGATGAGGATCCAGACCTGGTCTTGGTCTTCGGTGGAGATCACGTCTACAAGATGGACGTGCGCCAGATGCTCGACTTTCACCTGGAAGTCGAAGCTGAATGCACGGTCGCTGCGCTGCCTGTTCCCGTCGCGGAAGCGCGTTCGTTTGGCGTGATCGAAGTCGATGAGTCCTGGCGCATCCTTTCGTTCAGCGAAAAGCCAGAAGTGCCGCGCGAGATCCCCGGTCGTCCAGGCTGGGCGTTGGCGTCGATGGGCAACTACATCTTCAACACGCGCAGCCTGGTTGAAGAGCTTCTTCGGGACGCCGAAGGCAAGCTCGGCAGCCAGCACGACTTCGGTCGCAACATCCTGCCCGACATGGTTGGGCAGCGACGCATCTACGCCTATGACTTCATGCGCAACGCCATCCCCGGAATGGACGAGCGAGAGCGCGGCTACTGGCGCGACGTCGGCACGATCCAGCAGTACTTCATGGCCAACATGGATCTTGTGCAGATCGTGCCCGTGTTCAACCTGTACAACCCGCGCTGGCCGCTGCACACCTGGATGCGACCCTTGCCGCCGGCCAAGTTCGTCTTCGACGAGGACGGACCGGGCGGCGTGCGCCGCGTCGGCTACGCGACCAACTCGCTGGTTAGCGAGGGCTCCATCGTCTCGGGCGGGCACGTCAGTGAATCGGTGCTGGGTCCGCGCGTGCGCGTGAACAGCTACTCAAATGTCCATCAGTGCATCTTGCACGAGGGCGTCGACATCGGGCGCCACTGCCGCATCCGACGAACGATCATCGACAAGAACGTGCGCGTGCCCGCCAACACCGAGATCGGCTTTGACATCGAGGCCGACCTGCGTCGCTTCCAAGTCATCGACGGGATCGTCGTGATTCCGAAGCACTACGACTTCGGCTAGGTCATGGGCGGTAGGCTCGGACGGGGCGTAAACGGCAGCGTCGTCTGAAACGGCTGGTGGGGTCTAGTTGGGGGATTGCGCTGCGGAGGAGGGGCCAGCCGCGTCCGTACCGGCGTGGCCATGAGGTAGCGAGGGGAGTGCGCTTATTCGCGGACCGAGGCGGCAGCGGAGCGACGCTGATAGGTCGGCGTGTCGAAGTCTTCGTCTTCGAAGTTCAGTCGCGTGCCGATGGCGCGTGCCGTGCGAGTCGCAGCCATGCCCGGCGGAGCCGCTGGAACCGGCGTTGCCACGCGATCCCGACGCGGGCCCGAGGTCGGCGTGACCGTCGGCGCCACCGCAGCCTCGCGCATCGGCGGTGGAGGCGGGGCCGCCATCACGGGCGCAACCTCGGCAGAAGCCGAGCGCTGGAACGAAATTGGCACCTGCACCGACGTCGATGCCCGATGGCTTGGGCGCTCGCGTTCGACGTAGATCGTCGGTTCAAGGCTGACTTCAGCGTGCATGTCGAAGCCGGTGGCGATGACCGTGATGCGCACTTCATCGGTCAAGCTGGGATCGATGACCGAGCCGAAGATGATGTTCGCTTCCTCGTCGGCGGCTTCCTGGATCAGCGACGACGCTTCATTCACTTCGAACAGCGTCAGGTCGGGGCCGCCGGTGATGTTGATCAGGATGCCGGTGGCTCCCGTGATCGACACGTCTTCCAAAAGCGGCGAGCTAATCGCTTGCTGCGCGGCTTCCAAGGCGCGGCGCTCACCAACGGCGCGGCCCGTGCCCATCAGCGCTCGACCCATGTTCGACATGATGGTCTTGACGTCAGCAAAGTCGACGTTGATCAGACCCGGAATTGTGATCAGGTCACTGATGCCCTGCACGGCGTTCAGCAGCACCTCGTCGGCTTTGCGGAACGCGTCCAGCATTGTCGTCTTCTGGCCTGCGACGGAAAGAAGGCGCTCGTTCGGAATGGTGATCAGCGTATCGACGGCTCGCGCCAGGCTGATGATGCCTTCTTCCGCCTGGCGACGACGCTTCTTGCCCTCAAACGGGAATGGCTTGGTGACCACGCCAACGGTCAGTGCACCTAGCTCGCGCGCGACCTCGGCGATGACGGGGGCTGCACCGGTTCCGGTGCCGCCGCCCATGCCGGCCGTCACGAAGACCATGTCGGCGCCCTGCAGCACTTCGGCGATGCGGTCGCGGTCCTCTTCGGCAGAGCTTCGCCCGATCTCGGGATTTGCCCCGGCCCCCAGGCCCTTGGTCAAGCGCTGTCCAAGCGGAATCTTGATCGGCGCCTGGTTGCTCTCCAGCGCCTGCAGGTCGGTATTCGCGGCCACGAAGTCCACGCCTTCGAGCCGTCCCTGAATCATCGTGCTGACGGCGTTCCCACCGCCTCCGCCCACGCCAATCACTTTGATTTTTGCGTGGTTGTGATTTTCGTCGAGTTCCAGCAGAGCCATTCCACTCCTCCGTCGATGGCCCATTGTCCGACGGCGATCGGATCGGTCAATTTTTTCTGCGACTTTTTTTCTCGACGCTGTGTCTTCGACGCTGCTGTCCGCTGCCCTGGATCCGACGGCTGTCGTCAGAGAATTCGCGGTGCTTCCCTGCGCGCGGGCGACGGGTGATGATATCTCCCGCATGACTCGGCAAATCGACAAGAGCGTCGCCATGGGGCTGCTCTTGGGGCTTGGCTTCACCTTCGCCGTGGTGTTTCTGTTCGAACGTGGCATTCCGCAGCGCTGGATGCGCGACGGGTCTGCGGGCCTAAGCCCGCCGGACCTGTCCAGCACGCGCGTGGTATCTGCCCCAGCCGTTCTGCAGGACGCTGGACTTTCCGATGCGACCGTGGCTGCGTCGTCGAGCCCGCCGCCATCCGACGCCGGCAGCCGAGCCGGCAACGCGCAAGCGAACACAGCTTTATCTAATGTAGAAGCGCCTAAACAATCAGATACAGAAGTGGTTCGTGAGCCCGGTGACCCCTGGCCCCTTTGGGCCCTGCAGACGCCGCGCCCAGGAAGTGAGCTTCAGCTGCCACCGGGCAGCCATGTGCTTTCGCTGGACCTGGATCCGCGGGGCGAACAGGCGGCCTTGGTGTTGGCCGCGCGAAACGGCGAGCGTTCCCTGCACCGCTGGCGCTTTGACAACGAACTTCCGTCGCTGCTGTGGACCGACGCCGGCGGTAACTCCAGTGCAGATCGGGGCAGCGCCAGCGGACGCGAGGTTCCCTTCGAGACCGCCTGGAGCCGCTTTGGGGCCGGCCTGTTTGTGCTGCTGCAGGTCGGTTCAGAGTGGCGGATCG
>JAYRFD010000311.1:0-7785 GCA_041908565.1 Polyangia bacterium
AAAGCCTCTCTTCTCGACGAAGAGAGGCTTTTTGCTTTTCGGGGATCCGTGCTCGATCGGGGGGGCGCAAGAGCCGCTTGCGCAGGCGATTGCACCAAAAAATGTGCACCAAGCTGCCCGATCTGCCTTGCCGATGCGGCTGGCTGGGTGGGGCCACGCTGCTGAATGCTCGATGCGTGGGCGACGGCTGATTGGCGGGTATGGGCTGGCTTCGCGTCCGCCCCGCCATGACCGCTGCCAGGTCGATCCGATGCCTTCCCAAAGGGCAGTCGGTCAGGCGGATGAAGCGGGGCCTGGAAGGTGATACAACCAGGCCCCATGTTGCCCTGGCTGCGAGTGGCCTACGTGATCGCAAAGCGAGAGCTCTGGGCGTATCTGCTGTCGCCGATCACGTACCTTCTGGCGACGCTCTTTTTGGTCTCGCAGGGCTATTCGTTTTGGCTGCTTTTGCACAGCCTGAACACGCGTCAGGCCAGCGTCAGCACGCTGCTTTCGTACCTGTTCGGCGGCACGTTTCTTTATTGGTTCTTCCTTTTGTTTCTGGTCGCGGTGTTGACGATGCGCCTGTTTGCTCCGGCGCAGGAAGGCGACCGACGGCGCAGCCCGCGTGAACTCTTGCTGTCGACGGCGGCCCCCGAAGGCGCCTTGGTGCTGGGCAAGCACCTGGGGGCCAGCGCGCTGTACTGTGCGCTGTGGCTGCCGACGCTGTGTCCGCTGGCCTTGCTGCGGCTGTATGGCGGCCCAGCAGCGGGACTGCCGGTTGCGTCGCTGGCCTGCGGCTACCTGGGCGTCTTTTTGACCGGGCAAAGTGCCTTGTCGGTCGGCTTGTTGGCATCGGTGCTGGCACCCAGTCAGCTGCTGTCGGCGACGCTGAGCTTCGTTGTTTTAAGCCTGCTTTTGCTGTCGGGCCTGGTGGTGGACACGCAGAGCACCACGCCCTTTCTCCACGCGCTCTTGTCGTATGTAAACCAGCTTGGCCACATGGATGAACTGGCCCGCGGAATCGTCGACAGTCGGCGCGTGGTCTATCACGTAAGCTCGACCGTCGCCAGCTTGGGCATCGCCGCTGCGTTCTTGCGCGTGCGTCCAGGAAACCGCGCAGGTCTGCGACGGGCCTTGCGGGTCAGCGGCCTGATCGTCGCGACCTGCATCGGCGTCAACGGGCTGGCCGACCGCCATCCTTTGCGCAGCGATCGCACGCAGGCCCGCGAATACAGCCTGGGGCCGGAGCTACAGGCCACCTTGCAGGGCCTGTCGCGCGAAGTTCAGGTGCTGGATCTGCAGCGATCCAGCGACGCTGCCGATCGCGACGAGCTGTCGCAGCGCTGGCGCGAGACTCTTCTGCGAGCCGAGCAAGCCGCGCCCCAACACCTGCGTGTGCAGCACCTGGACCTGGATCGACAGCGCGAACAGGTGCGCCTGTTGGCTGAGCGCCATGGCATCGACCGCGACGAGCTTCGCTCGGGGCCGATCGTGGTGTACAGCCCGTCGCCATCGGCGGGGCCCGCGGCATCCGATCGCGCGCGCAGCGTGATCATTCCGCGTGATCAGCTCGCCGACTTCGAGCGCAGCGATTCAGGACCTGGCGCATCCGCCGCTAGTGAGCCGCTTCTGGTTCGCTATCACGGCGAGTCGGTCTTGGACCGTGCGCTGCGAACCGTCACCAGCCCGCGCACACCGCAGCTGTGTTTCACGGGCGGTCATGGCGAGTCCGAACACGACAGCTTGACCGGCTCTGGCGGAAGTGAGCTGACTGCGGCGCTGCGACGCGAAAACATGACCGTTCGCGCGCTGGTAAAAGCCGCCGATCTGCAGGCCTTGTCGCAGGCGCCCGGCAATACATCCTGCGACGCTGTCATCATCAGCGGGCCCGAGCGCGCCTTTCTGCCCGACGAGGTCGCCGCGTTGGATCGATACATCGATCAAGGCGGGCGCCTGTTCGTACTAAGCGGTGCCTTGATCGATCGCGATCTGTCGCGGTTTCTGGATACCGGCTTGGAAGAGCTGTTGGCGCAGCGCGGCATCGTGCTGGGTCGCGGGCTGGTCTTGGATCCGCAGCATCGCGTCGGCCACAGCCTGGCTTTCGTCGTCGAGCAAGGCTATTCCGCGCATCCACTGACAGCGCCCTTGCAGGGGCGACGCACGCTGTGGCCGCTGGTTCGTCCGCTTTTGACCCAGGCTGCCAGTCGACCGGGATGGAACGCGCAGGGGATCCTTGCAGCCAGTGAACAGAGCATCGCCGAATCGGATCTGCAGGTCTTGCGCGCAGCCCGCGATGGACAGCCAGATACCGCAGCTCCGTCGCCAAATTCCGCCCATGGCCCGCAGTCGATTGCCGCAGTGGCCGAGCTGCAGCGCGAGTCTCGATCGGCGCGCGTCGTCGTCTTTGGCTCGTCTCAGATCGCGTGGAACGACACGCTGGTGCTGTACAACCGCGACCTGCTGGTGTCCGCCGTGCGCTGGCTGGTCGACGCGCCCATGCCCAGCCGAGTCCACGCCAAAAAGCCCGAACAAGTTCGCTTGGTGCTGACCGCCGCGCACCAGGGGCGCATCTTTGTGATCGTCGTGCTGGGCCTGCCTCTTCTTGTCTTGCTGCTTGGCCTGGGCATTCGCTGGCAGCGGCTCGCACGATGACCGCGAACGCCGCCCCCACAGTTGGTCCGCACAACACGCGCGACCTACGTCGCCAGGTCATCGTGGCGACGGCTCTGTTGTTTCTGATGCTGTATCCGCACGGTGGCGCGTTGGGGCTGGCATCGGCACCTCTGTTTTTGCTGTGCCTGCATGCCTTCGTGCGGCTTGGAGCCGGCCTGTATTCCGGCGAGCTTGCGAGCGCGCCGATCTTCGGTTGTTCCGCTTCCGAACGTGGATGGCTGCGCGGCGTGGCCGTCACACTGACCGTGCTGCAGCTTTTCCGCGCACCCGGGGATGCGCTGGCCGCCGGAACATCGTGGCTGCCGCACAGCGTCCTGGCGCTGCTTTTGGGCGCCATCGCCGTGTGGGCAACGCGCAAGCCTGCCCCGCAGTCGCAGCGGCTGTCAGCGGTCTTGGCGATCGTCGCTACGCTGGCCACCGCCGCGGTGTTTGCCTATCTGCTGCGACACGCGATCAGCCCGCGCATCGACGTGTTCTTGTTGCAGCAGCGTGGTGCTCAGCTTTTGTTGGCGGGCCAGAATCCGTACAGCGCGCTGTATCAAAACCCCTACGATCCGGTCGAGACCACGGCCTTCTTCGGACACTACACACCGACGCTGGACCACTATCCCTATCCGCCGCTGTCGCTGCTTTTGACGACGCTGTGTTACGCGCTGTTCGGCGATGTGCGCTGGCTGTTTTTGCTGTGTCATCTGGTGGTTGCAGCGGTGCTGTATCGGCTGGGACGAATCTGGCAGCAGCGACGGTCGATGTGTCCCGATCTGGGCTTGGTCCTGCTGTGCATTCACCTGTTGCACCCGCGCGGATTCTTGGTCATCGAGCAAGCCTGGACCGAGCCGCTTTTGGCCTGCACGCTGGCGCTTTGGGTGTGGTTTCGCGCGTCGCACACCGCTGATTCCCCGCAAGCCAGTGCCTGCATGCACAGCCAGATCGTGATCAAAGACAGTCTGCTTTTGGGGCTGGTGCTGTCGGCCAAGCAGTACGCGCTGCCGCTCTTGTTTCCATACCTGTCGCGCTCTTTGTTCGCGAAGCTCTCGCCCCCGTGGCTGCGCGATCGACGGCTGTCGTCTTTGCTGTGGGCGCTGCTGCCGCTCGTCGTTGGCTACGTCGCGATGGCGACCTGGCAGCCCGCTGACTTTTTCGAAGATGTGGTGCTGTTCCAGCTGAAGCAGCCGTTTCGCAGCGAGGCGCTATCGCTGCCAGCGCTGTTCTACGCACTCAGCGACATCAAGCTTCCTGGATTCACCGCAGCGCTGGGTCTGCTGTTGCCCCTGGGATTGCTTGGCCTGGTGCGGCCGGGTCAGCTGCCACCGCGTCTGGGCGGTCAGCTTCTGCTGGCTGGCCTCGCCTTTGTTGGCTTTTTTGCGACGGCCAAGCAGGCTTTCTGCAACTACTACTATTTCGTGGGCGTGGTGCTGCTGCTGGCGCTGACGCAGCTTGAAGAAGCACCGGCAGAACAGGCTTCAGCGCAAGAGGGCGCGGGCCGTTCTTAGTACGCCAGCCCGACGTCAGCGGCTTGCTTCTTGACCGTCGCGCGCACGCTGCCATCGAAGCTCTTGGCGGGGGCGGCCGCGGCCTTGGTGCGCAAGAACGCATCGCGCTTGTTCGAAAGATCGTTGATCTGATTCAGGATCGCGCTGCGCTCGCTCTTCTTCTTCTGCAGAGCGGCCTGACGTTCGGCTGCGGGCATGCCTTGCAGCTCTTCCGGAAGCTCGCTGCCTTCGACGCGGTTCAGGTCCACTCGCTTGCTTTCGACGTCATCCAGCAGATCGCCATCGCTGACTGCTGCGCTGCGTCCACGCGTTCCCATCAAGCCAAACCATCCTGCGCGTTCCGCTTGCGCCGCCGCCGGAGCCTCTAGGCTGCCGCGAGCTTTGCTGGTGACGCGGGCTCTCTTGTCGGCGCTGCCATACGGCATGGCGGTGTCGGTCAGCGCACGATTCAACCGGGCCAGGTCGCCGTCATAGGGCGTGCTGGTCTCGACCATGCCGCCGCTCTGTTCGACGCTGGTGAACTCTCCGCCGCCGCGATTGGCGATATCCAGCCACGCCACGCGCGTGCTTTCGTCGCTGCCACAGCGCACGGTGTTGATGCGGATGCCGCGCGCGCGCGCTTGCTCGGCCACCGCGCGGTGGTTGAAGCCGTCGTTGTAGTCCGTGTGCGGCGGCGCATCGCCCACCAAGTAGACCAGCTTGAGAGCGTTGCGATTGCTAGACCAGCTGGCACGAAAGATCGCGTCGTGCAGTGCCTTGGCGACGTGCTCGGGCGTATCGCCACCACCGCCTGCATGAAACGACGCCAGGTTCTGGTACACGCCATCCAAGTCGTCGCTGAGGTCGAAGAACTTGGTGACGTATTCATCGCCAACATCGCGATAAGCAACCAAGCCAATGCGCAGATCGGGGGCCGGCTGACCTTGCGCAATGAAGCGGGCAATCTCCCAAATCTTGCGCTTGGCTCCGTCGATCAGCGCGCTCATCGAGCCGGTGGTATCCAGGACAAACACCACGTCGACCTGTGGCCGCGCCACGCTGGGCACAAGCGCCTGCGGAGGCTTGGGCGGCGGCGGCGTGCTGCCGCTTGGGGGACGCGGCAAAAGGAAGGTCGATGCCCACAGAGCAAGGCCGCCGGCTCCGGCCAGGATCGCATACGTCAGAATGGGCCGCGCCGTGCCACGCTGCGCGGCGGAAACCGCGGCGGCAGGGGGCGTTGCCTTCTTGTCGCTGGCAGGACTGGCCGTCGCTGCATCCGGGGCTTTGGCGCCGGTTTCCTTGGCGGGTGCAGGCTCCCCTGCGCTGGGTGTGGCGCTTTGCGCTGGCGCGTCGCTGGGCTGGGCACTTGCGCTCGGCGATGATGCTTGGTTCTCGCTCGGACCGGGACCCTGGCTCTGCATGGCGGCTCTCCTAAACCTGCGCTGATCGGCAGCGGCGTTCTGGGATGTTGCTGGCTATCAACGACCCCGAACCCGAAACGATCTGTCATCGCGCAGCCGCCGTGATTTTCGCACAGCGGCGCCAGTATTCCCCGTCGGCAAACCCCCATCGTGCAGGGGCGCGAAAGATCAGGTGTCTTTCAGGAAGGACTGCAGGCGCAGCCGGACCGCATCGGGTAGCCGGTCAAAGCGCACGCCGGTTGCGCGGACGGTGGAGCCATCTTGGGACACGCGCTCGAACGCGACCTCTCCGGCCACTTCCAGAAGCTGGCCGTCATCGGGAAGCTGAAAGGCCAGGCGCAGCGGCGTGTGCTGCGGCAGCACGGGATCGTCGACATCACAGCGGCGCCACAGTCGCATGCCGCCAATGCCCAGATCGGAAGACTGGGCCAGGTGAAGCTCGGCCGGCTGCTCGGGCGTGGCGACCACTTCTTGGCGAACGGCCACCGACAGAGGCTGACGCGGGGAAGTCCGTCGATCGGTCCCTCGGCTGCGCCGATCGCTGCCCCGTCGATCGGGGGCGACGGCTTGGCCCGGGGCAGAGCCGCGCGGGGTGGCGTGTCGCGAAGGCGAGGGAGCATCCATGTGAGCCATGTGGGCTATGGTAGGACATTCTGCGCCGCGAGCCAACTTCCTCGCGATCGGCGTCGGGGCTACTGGATCGCGCGGACTGCGGCTTCGATCTCGCCTTCGCTGTGGACGCCGTGAAACACCTTGCGCACCATGCCGCTGCCGTCGACCAGCACCAAGTGCGGGATCGATGTGACGTGAAACGGGGCGGCCGCTTCGCCATTGTCCATGCCGACGGGCAGGCCCAGACGGAAGCGCGCGACAAAGGCACGTGCTCCGACCAGATCTCCGCTGGTTTCGACGGCGATTGCGCGAACGCCGTCGCCTTGCAGGCGCTTGTACACGCGATCGACGATGGGCAGCGATTCCTTGCAGGGGCCACACCACGTCGCCCAGAAGTCAATCAGCACCGGGTGACCGCGCTCGGCCGACAGGTCGAAGTCACCGCTGCCGTCGAGCCGAGGCACGACCAAGCCAGGCGCTTGCTTGCCGGCGCGCGTGGTCTTGGCCCGCTTGCTGAGCAGCCAGGCACCGTCGTAGATCGAAAGCGCACACAGCCCGGCAAGAAACAGGGCGCCTCCCCAGGCGTAGGACAGACGGGCAGGACGGCGGGGCGTCGAGGCGGGCGAGCCTTCGACCAGGCTCAGGCTGGGCGTGGCAGATGGTGAGGTCGCATCCGACGGCAGCGGGTCAGGGGCTGCGGCAACAGGCTGGGTCAAGAGCCGACGCACAGAAAGCAGGCTAACCAGCCAGTGCAGGCCCCAGGCGCCGAACGCCGCCACCGAGATCGCTTGCTTTGCCGTTTCGCCAGGCGAGTACTGCAGAACGGCACAGGTCAGGGCCGCCAAGGTCTGCACCGACAGCCAGGCCAGCCAGCCGTGCGCGCTTAAGTCGGCGGGCAGTCCCGATCGCAGCGTGCGTTCGCGCGAGCCCAGCACAAGCGACATCACGACGCCGCCCAGAAAGATCCCCAGAAGATCGATCGACAGCGCCTGCATCAAGCCAAGCAGCAGAGAGCGCGTGTCGTCGCGAACAAAAAGCGGCGCTTCCCCGGTCAACAGCCGCAGCGGAAACAGCCACAGCACATCGCTGAGTCCCCCTGTCGCTCCGGCGGCCAAGGCGGCGGCGGCCTGCCGGGGGGCAAACAGCGCGCGTCCCAGCCGACCGAGCAGGCCAAGTTCATACATGCTGGGCGGCGGGGCAGCGGGTGTCGACGAAAGAGGGGGGGCGGACATGCGGTCTAGTCTAGCCTCGTACGTTTCGCCGACGCTCGCGCTCGAAGATGATGCGCAGGCCGGTCAGCGTCAAAAGCTCGTCAATGTCTTCGATGGTGCGGCTGTCGCGGGCTATCAGCGGGGCCAGGCCGCCAGTGGCGATGACGCGCAGGGGGAAGTCGACTTCGGCCCGCATGCGATCGACGATGCCGTCGACCAAGCCAACGTAGCCATAGACCAATCCGGACTGCATGCTGGTCACTGTGTTGCGCCCAATCACCATGCGGGGCCGGACCAAGTCGACGCGAGGAAGCTTGGCCGCGGCGTGGAACAGCGCATCTGCGCTGATGCCAATGCCTGGAGCAATCGCGCCGCCCAAATATTCCCCCTTGGGGGTCACGACATCGAACGTGG
>JAYRFD010000312.1:0-2344 GCA_041908565.1 Polyangia bacterium
GACAAACCACCTGGACATCCTGTCGATCCGCTGGCTGGAAAAGTTCCTGGCTGCATACAAGGGCTGCGCCGTCATCATCTCGCACGATCAGCGCTTCCTCGACAACGTCGCGACCCACATCCTGGACATCGACTACGACACCATCACGGCCTACCCCGGCAACTACTCTGCCTTCGAGGCGCAGAAGCGCGACGTGCGCGTGCGCAAAGAGACCGAGATTGCCCAGGCCGAGGCGGCCATCGCTCACAAGCGGGCCTACGTCGAGCGCTTCCGCTACAAGGCCACCAAGGCAGCGCAAGCGCAGAGCCGACTCAAGCAGATCGAAAAGATCGAAGTGGAGGAGCTAGCGGAGAGCTCGCGGCGCGCGCCGTCGTTTCGTTTCACGCCCGAGCGGCCAAGCGGTCGCGACGTGCTGACCATCGACGGCGTTTCGAAGTCGTATGGCGCAAAGCAGGTCCTGCGCGCGATCTCGCTTGTGGTCCGTCGCGGCGAAAAGCTGGCCATCATCGGCCCAAACGGACTGGGCAAGTCGACATTGCTCAAGATCGCGCTGGATCGCGTGGCGGCGGACTCCGGCCTTGTGCGCTGGGGTCACGAAGCGCGCATCGGCTACTTCGCGCAAGACCACCGCGAAGTGCTGGCAGACCCCGAAGTGACCGCGATCGATTTCTTGTGGGCAGCACGCCCGCAGGAATCCACCGCTTTTGTGCGCGGGCACCTGGGGCGTGTGCTGTTTTCCGGCGACGATGTCCAAAAGAAGGTCGGCATGCTGTCGGGTGGCGAGGCTGCGCGGCTGATCTTCGGGCGGCTCATGGCCGAGCAGCCGAACGTGCTGGTACTCGACGAACCGACAAACCACCTGGACATCGAAGCAATCCACGCGCTTTTAGATGCGTTGGTGGCCTTCGAAGGCACGGTGATTTTCGTGTCGCACGATCGCTTCTTCGTGTCTGGCCTGGCGACGCGCATCCTAGAGATCACGCCAGACGGACCGCGCGACTTCCCAGGGACCTATCAGGAATACCTGGCGCGCTGCGGCGACGATCACCTGGACTCTGATGCCGTGGTTCTGAAGGCGAAAAAGGAACGGAAAGACGAACGGAAAGACGAACAGGTCGCAGCGCCAACCGCTGGCGCGTCACCCGCGCGCACAGCGTGGGAAGAACAGAAGCGGCGGCGCAATCGCCAGAAGGATCTGCCCCTGCGTCGCGACAAGGCCCTGGCCGCGGTCGAGCAGGCCGAGGCGCGCAAGCGAGCGATTCAAGATCTGTACGCAAGCCCCGGCTTTTACGAGAGGACCTCGCCCGCCGAGGTCGAGGCCCTGGTGGCGGAGGAGGCGAGCCTTGGACCCAAGATCGAAGCGCTGATCAGCGAGTGGGAAGCCCTGGAGAGCGAGATCGCAGCGCTGGAGTCGGAATAAGGCCACGCTCCCAAGGGCAGGGCCCCCAAAAACGCCCACGCCACGCGGCGCCAAGAGGAGTCCTTTTTCGGGGCTCTTGCACGAACGCGCGGCGCGGCGCCCGCTTCACAAACTGCCGACCTCTTTCTGCGCGCAGCACAATCAGGAAATCGCAGCCACTCGTCTCTGTGCCCAGTTCCGGCAGCGCTTCCCTGTTCCGGCAACGCGCGCCGATCGCGGATGCTCGGGCCGGTCCAGCAACACAGACCAGCGGGTGCTCTCGTCGGTGGAATTTTGCCTGGCCATGCTCTCTTTTCTTGCGGAAAATGACACGAGCATGAGTCCCAGGTCTTCCCTTTTGGCTCGTCCGGGGGGGAGGCATTGACCGCCGATTCGCCCAGCGCTTCGCAGCCCCCCGCGGCGCGAAGCGTTCCCGCTTGGTTCGCGCGGGTGTGCGCGTCTCGTCCCGACCTGGCTCCGCGCTGGCGCGAGCTTGGGAAGTATCTGATGCTCGGCGACTCGCTTGCCGACGATCTTTCGGCGCTTTTGTCCGGTATGCTTACAGGTCACGGGCGCAGCATGTTCAATCAAGCGCTGTACAAGGGGATCGCCAGCATCCGCCGACCTCCAGCCGCGCTGCGCGCCTTCTTCGAGTCTGCCGAGACCGTGCCGCAGTGGGTCGACTGGGATCTGCTCGATCGCGGCGGCGAGGTCTTTCTGCGCGCCGGCCCATTGTGCGCCATCGCGCTGGGCTGTCTGTCGCTGCCGCAGGCCTATGCAATCCCCGACGGAAACAAGCCGCTGGTGTATTCGGGGCGCCTGATCCATCGCGCATCCCGCCGGCTGGCCGAGACCGGGCGCTTCATCGATCTGACCTGCGCGCCGGGTGGACTGCGTCGATTCGCACCGGGATACCAGACCACGCTGCGCGTGCGACTGATGCAC
>JAYRFD010000313.1:0-2043 GCA_041908565.1 Polyangia bacterium
GATGATGTCGACCAGGTTCTTGCCGATGTCGTGCACATCGCCTTTGACGGTCGCCAGGACAATGACGCCTTTTTCGCTGCCCTCGATCCGTTCCATAAACGGCTCCAGGTACGCGACGGCGGTCTTCATGGTCTCGGCGGACTGCAGCACGAAGGGAAGCTGCATCTGGCCGGCGCCGAATAGCTCACCGACCTTCTTCATGCCTTCCAGCAAGACCTTGTTGATGATGTCGAGCGGCTTGTAGCCCGCGTTCAGCGCCTCTTCGAGCAGCGTCTCGATACCCAGCTTCTTGCCGTCGATGATGCGGCGCGCCAGGCGATCTTCCAGTGGTCCACTTTCGCCGTGCGTGGTGCCGCCTTCGGCCTTGGCATCGGCAAAGCGCGCCATGAAAGCGAACAGCGGATCGTAGCCATCCCGCCGCTGGTCATAGATCAGATCGCGCGTGACCTGGATTTCGTCGGCCGACAGCTTGGCCAGCGGCAGGATCTTGGCGGGACTTACGATCGCGGCATCCAGGCCTACTTGAATTGCTTCGGCCAAGAACACCGAGTTCAAGATCTGTCGCGCATACGGCTTCAGACCGAAGCTGACGTTGCTGACGCCCAGCACCGTCTTGACGCCAGGCAGCGCCTCTTTAATTCCTTGCACGCCTTCCAAGGTCTGAATCGCGGCATCGCGGCTGTCGGCATCGCCCGATCCAATCGTGAAGGTCAGCGGATCGAACAGCAGCGCACCGGGATCGATGCCCCAGCGGCCGCAGGCAATGTCGTGCAGGCGACGCGCGACCGCAACCTTGCGAGCGGCGGTCTTGGCCATGCCGTCTTCGTCGATGGTCAGCGCCACCAAGCCGGCCCCGTATTCGCGCGCAAGCTGGCAGACGCGGTTGGCTTTTTCTTCGCCGTCTTCCAAGTTGACCGAGTTGATGATGGCGCGCCCGCCCAGCATCTTGAGCGCCGCTTCCAACACATCCATCTGGGTCGTGTCGATAACCAGGGGCAGGTTGATCTGCGTTGAATAGCGACGCAGAACTTCTTGCATGTCGCGCACTTCATCGCGGCCGACATAGGCCACGCAGACATCGATCAGGTGCGCGCCTTCGGCGATCTGTTCGCGCCCGACTTCGACCAGGCCATCGAAGTCCTCGCGCAGAAGAAGCTCGCGGAAGCGCTTGCTGCCGTTGGCGTTGCTGCGTTCGCCGACGATCAGCGGCGGTGGATCCTGCCGCAGATTGACCGACAGATACAGCGACGTGGCCTGCGAGGGACCCGGCTGCGGACGAACGGCCGGACGCGGCGTCTTGCCATCGGGGCCACGCAAGCGGTGCGACAGGGCCGCGATGTGCGCGGGGTTGGTGCCACAGCAGCCGCCGATCAGCGCGACGCCGTAGTCGCGCACGAAGCGCTCGTGAAAGTCGGCCAGGCTGTCGGGGGTCAGGTCGTACTTGGCGACGCCGTTTTCGTTGCGCGGCAGGCCGGCATTGGGCAGCACCGACACCAAGCGCGACGAGTTTTCCCCCAAGAAGCGCACGTGCTCGTGCATCAAGTCGGGACCGGTCGCGCAGTTTAGGCCAATGACATCGACGTCGATGGCTTCCAGCGCGGGCAGCGCGGCGGCGATCTCGGTGCCGATCAGCATGGTGCCGGTGGTCTCGATGGTCACCTGCGCGATGATCGGCACCTCGCGACCGGCAAGCTGCATGGCCCGCCGTGCCGCCAGCACCGCGCACTTCACGCCCAGGATGTCCTGCGCCGTTTCGATCTGCACGATGTCGATGCCGCCGGCCAAAAGGCCATGGATCTGCGTCACGTACGACGCGAACAGCTCGTCATACGGCAGGTGTCCCAGCGAGACCAGCTTGGTGGTCGGCCCCACCGATCCCGAGACATAGCGCGGCAGCCGCGGGTTCTGCCGCGTGAACTCATCGGCGACCTCGCGCGCGATGGCCGCCGAGCGCCGCGACAGATCGAAGGCCTCGTCCGCGATCGCGTACTCGCCCAACACCAGCGGCGTGCTGCCAAAGCTGTTGGTCTCGACGATGTCGGC
>JAYRFD010000314.1:0-11435 GCA_041908565.1 Polyangia bacterium
ACGCCGCCGGTGACCTGCAGCAGCGGATGCGGGGCGATCTGGACGCCGCGCTAAAGAGCGTCGATGCACTGCAGAGCCCCAGCTTGGCGACCGCCATACAGAACGAGCGCGAAGGCGTGCTGCGCATCCACGATGCCGTCAAGCGCATCACCGATGCCATGAAAACAGAGTTCACGCTGGCACTTCAGATCAGCCCGCCCAAGCGGGTCGAAGGCGATCAGGACTGACATGCGCACCCATACATTTTCTGTCGTGGTCGCGGTGGTTGCGCTGTCTACGCTGATCGATCCCTTCGTTGCAGCTGCGGAGCCTGAGCCCCCGAGCGGATCGCAGCCCATCCAGGCCGCCAGCCCAGCGGGAACCAGCCCGCCCGTTATCACGGACGCCAGCAGCGCCCCCGCCGCAAAGCCTCCAGCGCTTCCACAGCCTGCCAGCGTCCCCGATTCAGCCCAGCCAGGATCGGTGCTGGCTCCGGCGAACGCTGTGGTTCCCAAGGATGTGCGCGATGCGCAGCAAGCGCAGCCCGCTGACGGCAAGGCCGATCCCGTCGGCCAGACCCGGCCCACAGCGGTCGAGGCCAGTACACCGAGTCCGTTTCAGACCTTGGTACGGGCTGCAAGCGCGCTGGAAAAAGTGCCGGGCAGTGTCGCGCAGCTCCGTCGCGAAGACCTGCGTCAGCTCGCACCGCAGAGCGCAAGTGACGCACTGCGGACGCTGCCAGGCGTTCACATCGTCGGCGAAGACGCCATGGGTCTGCGCGTCAACATCGGCATCCGCGGGCTTGACCCCAATCGCAGTCGCAAGGTGCTGGTGCTGGAAGACGGCATGCCGACCGCTCTCAATCCTTATGGCGTGCCCGAGATGTACTACACGCCGGCCATCGAGAGAATGGAGGGCATCGACGTCATCAAGGGCAGCGGCCAAATCCTGTGGGGACCGCAGACCGTGGGCGGCGTGATCAACTACATCACGCCGGATCCACCAACAGAGCTGGGCGCATCGGTCGGGCTTCGCTACGGCTCGTTCCATTATCTGCTGGGGCAGCTGTCCGTGGGGGGAACGCATGGCCAGGTTGGCTGGCGCATCGACGCCCTGCATCGTCGCTTTGATGGACCGCGGCGCTTGGATCTGACGATGACCGATGTCACCGCCAAGCTGCGGATCCAGCTGGGCCGCGGCTCTGTGCTGCGCATCAAGCTCAGCGTGTACGACGAAGGATCGCGCGCGACGTACCTGGGACTGACCGAGCCGCAGCTTGCACACGATCCACAGCTGAGCCTGGCGGTGCACGATCGCTTCCGCGTCCAGCGCTATGCGCTGGGGGCCACGCACGTGCAGCGGCTGGCGCAGGGCCTGTCGCTGCAGACCATGCTGTACGCGTACCAGACGCAGCGCGAGTGGCGAAGGCAAGAGTTCGATCGCGAAGACCGCGGCCTGGACTATGAGCGCAGCTGCGATTCGCAAGGCCGCTGCGGAAAGCGCGGTGACGCGGGCAGCACGCCCGACAGCGCCGGCGGATCGATCTTCTTTCGCAACGAGTCCGCGATTCGCAACCGCGCCTATCTTGTCGCTGGAGTCGAGCCGCGGCTTTCGTGGCAGTGGTCCGCAAACCATGTGCTGCGTGGTGAAGCAGTCGGGCTGGTTCGCTTGCACTATGAGAGCGCACGCGAGCAGATCCTGATGACGCAGTTTCCCAGCGCCGATTCGGGACAGATCGTCGACGACGAGCGGCGCAGCGGCATCGCGCTTGCGACCGCCCTGCAGGGGCGCTTTTCCCTGTGGGACCGCCTGCACGTTACGCCGGGCCTGCGCTTCGAAAGTTACTTCAGTGAACGCAGCATCCTGCGCGAACGCGCACCGCAGCCAGACGGCAGCTCTGCGATCCGCGATGTTGCAACGCAAGGTCGGTCCGAGGTCTATGCGCTGATTCCTGGGCTGGGCGTATCGGCGCGGCTGCTGCGTCCCTTGACGCTGTTTGCTGGCGCGCATCGCGGCTTTTCTCCACCGCGATCGAAAGACGCGGTGTCGCCCAGTGGGCAGAACCTGCAGCTGGATGCCGAGCTGTCGTGGAACTATGAGCTGGGCCTGCGCGTAGTGCAGCGACGCTGGCTGCAGATCGAGGCCGCAGGCTTTCTGCTGGACTTTGAAAACCAGATCATCCCGCCCAGTGAATCCGCTGGAGCCGTCGCTGGCAACGAGTTCAACAGCGGTCGCAGTCGCCATGCGGGTCTGGAATGGAGCAGCACCTTTGACCTGGCTGACCTCATGCGCGCGCCTGGGCTTCGCGTGCCCTTGTTAATCAGCTACACCTATCTGCCCGTCGCGGCGTTCGTCGGTGGCCTGCGCGATGGGGGACGCCTGCCGTATGCCCCACCGCACCTACTCAGCATGCAGCTACGCATCGTGCATGCCATCGGGCTTTCGGGCCAAGCGGGTGTTGTCTTCGTTGGACCTCAGATTGCGGATCGGGACGGCACGCTGTTTCCGTCGCAAGATGGCCTGGTCGGCGAGATCCCCGCCTATGCCACGGTCGATGCGCGCCTGGCATACAGCCACGCGCGAACCGGCTTGACGTTCTATGTCGCTGGGAAGAACCTGACTGGGCAGACGTACATCGCAAGCCGTGCGCCAGCGGGGATCCAGCCAGCGGGCTTCTTGCAGATCTTCGGCGGCTGCGAGTGGACCTGGCCTGCGGCGCGACCGTAGGCTGCTCGCCAGCACGAAGCCGTAGCTGTTCCATGGCGCGCACGGTGCAACCACAAGAGTGATGGCGATGGCGATGGCGATGGCTATTGCTGTGGCGACTGCAGCAAGGCGGGATCCGCAGAGAAGGCCGCTTGCGTTGACGCAGCACGCACGGCGGCACCCACTTCGGTCGTGCCCGGTGGCCACAGCAGAAGGCGCAGGCCGGCGAGCAGGCTGCTTTGCGCACGCAGGTCGCGCAGCAGTACCCAGGCTTCGGCACCATGCACCTTCAGCGGGTTCGTCGAATCGATCGGGTGGGTCAGACCGTAGCGAGGCAGCTCGAGTTCCGGTTCATAAGTACCGAACAGGCGGTCCCAAAGGATCAAGATGCCGCCGTAGTTCTTGTCGAGGTACTGGGCTTGCATGGCATGGTGCACGCGATGATTTGAAGGAGAGTTGAACACTCGATCGAACCACGCGAGCTTGCCGATCGAGTCGGTGTGCAGCCACTGCTGATAACCCACCATGAGCAGAAAACACGCGACCACCAGCTTGGGTTCAAAGCCGATCAGCACGGCCGGCAGATAGAACCACGGCGACAAGAAGCCATCGACAAAGGAAACGCGCAGTCCCGTGGTCTGGTCAAACAGCGGAGAGCTGTGATGCACGGAGTGCGAGACTGCCCACAGGAAGCGAATGCGGTGACTTAGGCGGTGCTCCCAGTAGTAAAGAAAATCGACGACCAGCAAGCACGCAATGGCACTGCCCCAGCCCGTCGCAATCTGGCCTGGCGCGCGGGTCTGCGCCCAGGTGTACAGCGAAGTCACAAACCCCGCGACGGCGCCGCTGACCAGCAGCGTGGGCACAAGGGGGCTGGCGCTGGCCAGTAGCTCGTTCAGAAGGCGGCGATCCAGCGGAGCGCGTCGCGAGCGCTGCCACAGTTCCAACGGCAAGAGTACGAAGAACGGAACGATGGCCAACGCCAAGCTTAGGAATTCCAGACGGGACGTGGTCACCATGAAGCCCTCCTTGAAATCATAAAGTGAGCGCTCATTCACTTTATCAATTTGCCGCTTGGTGTCCAGCTGGAAGTGAGTACTCTCGCTGCGAGAGGTAGACAGCGTGCGACGCGCCAATCCAGATCTGCAGCAGCAGCGAGTCGAAGAAATCGTTGCGGCCGCCACCGCGTGTTTCTTAGAGAAGGGCTTTCACAAGACCAGCGTGCAAGACATCGCCGTGCGGGCCGGGCTAAGCATGGGCTTGCTGTATCGATACTTCCCCAGCAAAGAGGCGATCATCGAAGCAGCAGCGACGACGGCAGGCCGCGAAGCGCGTGAGCACATCGAACACTTTGCGCAGGCGGACGATCTGCGGCGGGGGTTTCGTCAGCTAGCGCGAGCGCTGCTCGATGTCGCGGCGATACCGGGTTATCAGGCGCTGTTGGCCGAGGTGCATGCGGAGTCCTTTCGCAGCCCTACCCTGCGGCGCTTGGAACAAGAAGACGTGGCAGCCATGCAGCAGGCCATGACCGCGGCCTTGACCCAGCAGCAGCGGGCCGGTCGACTGCTTCCCAGCGTCGATGCGCCGGCCCTGGCGACGGCACTTCTGGCCGCCATCGAGGGCTTGGCGGCGCTCGCGGGACTGCAGCCCGGCAAAGAAGATGTGCTGCGACGTGCCGTCGATGTGCTGACGGAGCTTCTGGGCGCTGCGCTGCCGCCACAGCCCCCGCGGCGCGCGCGTCACGCAGCAACCTGAACCTGTGACCTGCCGATCCGCGGGGACCAGCGGGACGTCCGGTTCACTCGCAATGGGTCGGCGGCGGCGGTTGAAGCGTCCGCGCGGTGTACTTGCCTCGATCGGATGGGCTTAGATTCGCGGACCTGCGTGTCGTTCAAACGTGCTGCGTGGACGACCGGGCGATCCCGGCTGCAGCGACACGTACGGATCCAAGGAAGCGGCGAAGGACCGGCCAGAGTGCAGCGCCGCGCCGAGGTCGATTGGGTCTCGCCGCGCATGTACGCAGGACACAGCTAAGCCCGCGGAAGTCCGATGCAACTCGCCCCAAGCGCTCCTCGGTCCGTCGGTTTGTTAGGCTGGATGCATGTCGGGGGATGCATCCGAGGACGGGCACGTGGCCACCAGTATGGCCCGTCGTTGCCCACGCTGCGCCAGTCAGTATCCGTATGAACAAGAGCACCAATGTCCCGATGCGCTGGCCGCGACGGACGCCCAAAGTGGCAGCCAAGCGGGGCCAGTAACCAAGCCCACGCTGCCCGAGCCAGCGCTGCGTCGCGAAGCAGATGATCTGGTCGGCGTCATCCTGGGCGATCGCTACGAGATCCAGGAGAGGCTGAGCCGGGGCGGGATGGGCGTGGTCTACAAGGCGCGGCACGTCGTTCTTGAAAGTCCGCTCGCCGTAAAATTTCTGCTGCGCTCGCAGGATGAAGAAGCGCGCCATCGCTTTCTGTTGGAAGCCAAGCTGGCGTCGAAAATCAGCCACCCAAATACCGTTGCGATCTCGGACTTTGGCGTGCTTGCCGATGGTCGCTCGTATCTGGTGATGGAGCTGCTGCGCGGTCCTACCTTGGCCAAGGTACTCAAGACCGTAGGGCGCTTGGATGCCAAGCGCGCCTGCCATGTCGCGCTGCAGATCAGTCGCGGACTTCACGCCGTCCACGATCAGGGCATCGTGCACCGAGATCTAAAGCCCGAGAACATCTTCCTGCTGGAGCACGACGGGAAGGGCGACTTCGTCAAGATCGTCGACTTCGGCATCGCGCTTCTGCAGGGGTCGGTGCCGGTTCCCGAGCCGAGCAGCGCATCCGGTGAAGCCACGTCGGGCGTGCGCGAAGAGTCCGCAAGTGAGCTGCCATCCTCAAGCGCAGGATCGACAGGACCCGGTTCGCGAAGCGATCGCACGGGAGCACCCTCCGCCATGAGCGCGGGCGAGCGCTATACGCTGCCAGGCACGCTGCTGGGCACGCCGCTTTACATGTCACCCGAGCAAGTGCGGGCCGGCGCCATCGATGCGCGCGCCGATCAGTACGCACTCGGCTGCATTCTGTACGAGATGCTGGTTGGCGAGGTCCCGTTCACAGCGCCAACGGTCTCGAAGCTTTTGTTCAAGCACCTGACGGAAGCGCCCGAGCCACTGCGCAAGCGGCAGCCTGGGCTGGCGATAAGCGCATCGCTGGAAGCGCTGGTTCTGCGCTTGCTGGCCAAGGATCCAGACGCCCGTTTCCCGTCGATGCACGCGGTCGAAGAAGCGCTGGAAGCAGAGCTGGCTGCGCTGCCCCCACGACCGGGTCTGCGCGGGCTGAGTCGTTCGACGCAGGCCTTGCTGGTCGCACCGCTTCTGTTGTCTGTGCTGGGACTGGGATACGCCGTACTGCGGTTGCAGAAGGCCAAGGACGAGCGAGTGCAGCACATGACGGGGGCAGAGCTGCAGTCACTGCGGCAGCAAGCGCTTTCGGCACTGAAGCGCGATCTGCAGTCCCCTTCGGCGGCTCTACGGCGCGGAGCACTGCAGCGCTTGGGCCATGGCGGCGAAGGCATTGCGCGCAGTGACATCGAGCCGCTGCTGCGCGATCCGCAAGACGAGGTGCGCGCGCAAGCAGCACTGGCTCTGGGCGGCCTTGCAGATCGGCAGGCCACGGCGAGTCTGCAGCCGCTGTTAGCGACTGCGCAGCCGGTGCCGGTTCGAATAGCCGCAGCGACGGCGCTGGATGCCTTGGGTGATGCCCAAGGACGCGCGTTTCTGCAGCGCGCACTCACGCAGGAACGTGGCGATCTGCAGCTGAGAGCGGCCTATGTCCTGTGTGATCGAGGCGAGGCGTCCCCGCTGCCTGTGCTGCGTCAGCATGCTGCGCAGAGCCCCGATGCTTCGTCCCTGCCGATCTGGGCCCGCCTGCTGCACTGCGGCGACACCAGTGCCAGCGACAAGCTGCGGGCTGAGCTGTCTCAGCAGCCAGAGCGGGCTCTGGTGGCTGCTGGCTTGCTGGCACAAGAGGGCGATGCGCAAGGTCTGGCCTACCTGCGCGCGCGGCTGCAGAAGCGCGAGGCCGATCAGCTGAGTGTGGCCCGCCTGTTGTCGGTTCAAGGGGATGCCGCTGCGCTATCGCTTCTGCGCAGCGTCGTCGCCGATCGACAGCCCGTCGCTGCCGCGCTGCAGCTTGCGGCCGATGGCTTGGCGTACTCTGGCGAGCGCGATGACGTGCGTCAGCTGGGTTCGCACTTCACGCGTGCACAAGAGCCCGAGCTGCGTCAAAGCCTGGCCGCAGCGATCGTGCAGATCGCCGATCATGAGCCCAGTGCGCTTTCGCATCGCGGGCTGCTGTGGGCCCAGGCTGCCATCTTGAGCGATGACTGGATCACGCGCCGCGGCGCGGCCGATGTCCTTGGTGACAGCAGCGCAGCCGAGGCGGTTCCGCTGCTGGCGCAGCTGAGCAAAGATGGCGATGCACGGGTGCGGCGCAGCGCGGTGCGGGCCTTGGGTCGCAAGCGCGAGCGACCTGCCTTGGTGGCGCTGGCGGGAACGCTGCGCGACGGTGATCAGCAGGTCCGCCGCGAAGCGCTGTTGTCGCTCGAGAAGGTCGCCGAGCGCCTGGCGGCAGGTGGCTTGACCTCTGTGGTCAGCGATCTTTCGGGCTGGCTGGCAGAGACGTTAAAGTCCGGAGCGCCCGAGGAACAGCTGGTGGGCAGCGGGCTCTTGCTGCGTCTGGGCGACGAAGGGCAGCGGACGTTCTTTAGCAGCTTCCTGACATCGACCGACGAGCTGCTGCGCAAGCTGGCGGTGCAAAAGGCCCCATCGGAGCCGGCTCTGCTGGGTCCAATGATCCGCGATACGGCGTATGGCGTGCGCTTCGCAGCGGCGGTGCGCTTGGCCAGCTTGTCGGCTTCGTCCATGGCGCAAGACAAAGAACCGCTGAAGCAGGCGCTGCACGAAGGCGTTGCGCACGGCGGTGTGGATGCCATCTCGGCGTATGCCAGCCTGCGCAAGATTGGCCTTGCCGGACCGGAGCCGCCGGGCATGGAGAGCGCGCTGAAAGGATCGGATCTTGAAACGCGCTTGGCGGCCGTCGAGGCGAGCGCTCTGTTGCCACTCGATCGAGCGTTGAGTGTTCTTGCCGCGGCCGGTCAAGATCCAGAGCCACAGATTCGCCAGCGTGTTGCCGAGGTCGTAGCCGAGCTTCCTGGTACTGCGCAGCCCGCAGCCACAAGCCAAGCGGAGACACGGCCCACGACGGCTCCGCCCCCTTCGGTTGCGCCCCGTCTGGTGGCAGAGAGCGCGGCCGCGCGATCGATCTTGCGACGCCTATCCGAAGATGGTGATCCACTGGTGCGGTCGCGCGCGCAGGTTCTGCTGTCGCGGGCTCTGCTGCCGCGCGAGCCGCAGGTCCTGGTGCCGCGATCCCCCCGTGCGGATGCTGCGTCCCCTGTGCCGCGCGTCCCCCAAGGGCCCGTCGATGCTGGGGTGTCCGATGCCACGTCTGCCCAGGATGCGGCCGTCGCAAGACCGGATCTGGCCGCGGGTCCCGCGGTCGCGGCCAATGCCCCAGCAGAGACCAGCAGCCCCGCGGGCCAGTCCAAAGAATCAAAGGATGCAAGAGACTCAAAGGACTCGGCAGCAGCGCCAAGAGAAGCGGCTGGCAAGGGCGCAGATGCCACCAGTCAGCTGTTTGAAAAAGTACAGCAAGCGCTGGCCAAGAAAGACACCGAGCGTGCGCGCAAGGGGCTGGCCAAAGCGCTGGCCAAGTGCGCCAAGGCCAGCACCGCGTCCCCGCTGTGCGCCAAGCTTGCGTTCGAAAGTACGGTCTCGCTGGGGCAGACCTATGAAGGCAAGAGCTTCTGGGTCGATGCCATGCAGGAATACGAGCAGCTGGCAGCGCGGGCATCGGCCCTAAAGCTGTCGACCGAGCAAGTCGCCTCGCTGCAGGCGGCGATGACCAAGCTCAAGCCCAGCCTGGGCCTGCTCGTGATCTCGAAACAAGTGGGCAAGAAGTGCCAGGTCATTCGTCGCTGGGTCAAAACAGGCATGACGCAGATCGACATCAACGGCGAAGCGCAAGCAGTTGAGGTAGAGGCTGGTGAGACCAAGAACTTTGGTACGTGTCGTTAAGCGCCAGCGCAGGCCTGCGCTGGAAGGAATCGCGGCTCACCGGGCCTGGCTGCGGCTTTGGCTACTGCTCGCACGGATCGTTGTGTGTGCATCCTCGGTCGCCAGCGCTGGCCCGCGGGCGGCCAGTCACGACGATCTGTTGAATCGGGCAGCGCAGCTTCTGCACGACAAGAAGCCGGGGGATGCGCAGGCGGTGCTCACCACGGCGTATCGCGGCAGACAGGATCCCGCCGTGCTGAACCTGCTGGCCTTGCTGGCCGAAGCAGAAGGCCGAAAGGTGGCGGCGGAGGATCTGTTTCGCCGCTACCTGGCAGCCCCCGAAGTGCAGAGCGCAGCCGATGCGAAGACAGTGCAATCGCGTGAGCATGCACAGCAGGTGCTGTCTGCTCCCAATCTGCTTTCTGGGCAGGTGTCGCTGTTCGGCCCACGCGGTGCGCTGGTGTTTCTGGATGATCGCCTCGTCGGCTCGCTGCCACTTCCGCTGCCGCTTCTTTGCGACCCGGGCAGCCATCGCATCGCCATTGAGCAGGGCAAGAAACGACTGCAAGGCAAGGTCGCGATTCGGGCCGGTCATCAGGCCGAGATGCGCCTGGATGCGGACTCGGGCGCCGTGCTGGTGACACTTCTGCCAGCGGTGTTGCTGATCCAGGATGATCTACCCGCTGACGAGCTGCCTCGCGTCGAGAGATCCGTGCAGCAGGCACTGCAGGCATCGAACTACATCGTGCTGCGCGCCGAAGTCGCTTTGGCGCAAGCCCAGCAGCTGCCCGCTTGCCTGAACGATGCGGCGTGCCTGGCGACCCTGGCTGAAAAAAACGGCGTCAGCTATTCGCTGCGCGTCCAGTCCAAGGCGCTGGAAAAGCCCGGTGCGCGCCGGCTATCCGTCGCGTTCTTAGATCGCAAGATCGGGCTGGTGGGAGCGTTGTCCGAACAGACCTGCGACCCATGCAGCGCAGATTCCAGCAGCGCGCTTCTGGGGCCAATGGCCAAGACGGCGCTGATCACGGGCATCTCGCGACCGCGGGGAACGCTGGTGGTGAAGTCGACCCCGCCTGGCGCCGAGATCTTCGAAGGCGAACAGCGCTTGGGGGTCACGCCCTATCAGCGCGCTGCCTATGCCGAAGCCCATACACTGACGCTGCGCCGGGATGGTTACCAAGCAGAGACCCTGCAGGTCACCGTCAGCCCGGGGCAGGTGGCCACAGCCGACGCCGCTCTGCGCGATCTGCCCGAGCCGGATCCAGCACCACTGTTGCCAGTCAAAGAGCCACCGCGCCTGAAAGAGATCTTGGTGCCGCGGACGCGAGTGGTTCGCGATCCTCGCCCTCGCCTGCGGATCGGTCTGGGCATTGCGGCCATGGCGCTGGGCGTCGGTGTGGGAGGTCTGGGAATCAAAGCCCTGACCCTTGATGGAAGCTGCGTCGACCCACCGACATCGTCCGGTGGCACGTGTCGCGAGATCTTTCAGACCAAGCCTGCTGGTGTGGCGCTGCTTGTGCTGGGTGGGGTTCTGCTGGGCGGCGGCGCGCTGACGGTCGCGCTGCCCGGCCGGACCCGAACCATCACCGAGTACGACAAGCGGCTGGTGCCCGCAGAGTCGACCGACACTGAAACCGCCCCTGCCGGCTCTATCGCTGCGCAGGGTCTTTCGACCCCTCAGGTAGTTCCATGAAGAGACGCGCATATCTGTTGCTGCTGCCGCTGTTCCTGCTTCCACTGTGTCTGCTGGCCTGTGATGCACTGTTTCGTCCGCTGCGCAGCAACCATCCAGAGAACTGTCAGGTCAACGCCAACCTCTGCGGCAGTGGCCAGGTCTGCGATCCGGTACTGGAGCGCTGTGTCGCGGCACCAGTCAGCGATCTGAGCAGCTGCCCACCGTGCCCGGCAGGGCAAGCGTGCAGCGCGGCGAAGGGCGTCTGTGAACCTGTGGTTACCTTCGATCTGATCTCGATCTCGCCACGCACGGCCACCGTGGGCACTACGCCGCAAGTGGCCCTGCGTGGCATCGGCTTCGAGTCTGGGATGACCGTTACGTTCAACGGAATGCCCGCCAGCAACGTCACGGTCACGGCGCAGGATCAGGCCACCGTTCAAGTGCCTGCCATGGCGCAAGCCGGGCCGGTGCGCGTCGAGATCAGCAAAGCCGGCATGACCGTCGGTCGCGAGGCGCTGTTCGGCTATGCCTGGCTCACCATCAACTACGTTGCTGACACGTTTCTGTCGACCGATATGGACTCGCCGGGATCGCTTGTCGTTTCGGATCTGAACAAGGACCAGAAGCTGGATGTGGCGGTGGTGCATGGCAGCCGCGCATCGGTCTTTCTGTCGCTCGCTGCAGCATCCACGGTCGGTAGCCAATTTCTCCTTGGCTCCTTGTCGCTGGATGGTCAGCTAGCCGCCACGCAGCTCAACAGCGAAGCGGCTTTGGATCTTGTGTACACCGATCGAGCCACGTCACGCGCGCTGTCGATCCTCAACAACGGAAGTGGCGCATTGAATGTGCCTCCGCAGACGCTCAATCTGCCTGGATCTCCTCTGGCGACTGCGCTGGCAGACTTCAATGAAGATGGCCTGGTGGACTTGGTGCTTACCAAGCCAAGCCCTGATCAGCTGTATGTGCAGCTAGGGCTGG
>JAYRFD010000315.1:0-8735 GCA_041908565.1 Polyangia bacterium
TACAGCAGCGGCAAGACCCCAAGCTTCAGATCGCGCAGGAAGGCAAACAGGTAATAGCCGCCTTGTCGCCAGGTCTGCGCGCCGGCTCCACCCGACGACTTCACATAAAACGTATTGGGCACCCAGTCGCCGTAATACCCACGACGAAACAGCAGGTGCGGCACGGTCAGAAGCAGAAAGACGCCCAGCGCCTGCCATTCCGGACCGTCGAAAAACAGCGGCGGAGCGGCATCCTGCGGACCACGCAGCCGTCGCAGCAGGCGAACCGCAAGCAAGTGCAGGGCCAGAAGCGCGAAGAACAGATAGCCCTCGGGCCGGGTCAGCGCCGACAGCCCCAGACACAGACCAGACAGGGGCAGCCAGCGACGGCGCGACGAATCCTCCTTCCGTTCAAGCGCTGTAGCGGCTGATACCGACGGATCGGCCGCCAGCCACGCGCAAACGTACAGACCGACGCCCAGCGAAAGCAGCGCCGTGAACAGCTGCGTTTCCAGACCTCCCGATGACCAGCAGGCATAGCCGGGAACCGCGGCCAGAAACAGCGCCGGTACGCTCGCCCAGGCCTCGCTTGCATCGCGGTCGTCGTCACGCAGACGCAGGAACAGCCAGGCCGATATGCACAGGCCGGCGATGCCACAGGCAGTGCCCAGCACGCGCGACAGGATCTCGGCAGGAATGCCCGCGCGCAGCCCGGCTGCGATCGTCACCGTCCACAGGAAGTTGGTGTAACCCTCGACGCGCTCGCCCAGGTTGAAGACCAGCTGTCCGTGCTGCGCCAGGTTGCGCGAGTACACAAACGAGATGAACGCGTCGTCGGTAACAAAGTTAAACAGCAGGCTGTGCGCCACCAGCCCGATGGCGGCCAGCGCACACAGCAGCGCCAGCGATCGACGCCCACGCGCAGAAGCAGTCGGCGGGACGGCTGGCGCGGATCCGTGGGCAGCGTCAGGCAAGGCGGTCGACATGGCGCGCACACGCTATCAGAACGGGGCGTTTTTGTGATATCCCCAGGCCGTCTTTTGTCCTCGACAGATTCCAGCTCTGGTCCGCCGCAAGACGCTGCCGCCACCTTTGCGCCGACCGACGCGCGGGTCGATGCGTTGCCTGCGAGGTCCGGCGCCGGGTCCGGTGCTGCAGCGACGCCCACACACCGTCCTAAGGCCGATGCGCTGGTCATCGCCGACGATGTGCGACGCAGCTTTGGCCGCGATCCAGTCTTGCGCGGCGCATCGCTGCAGATCGATCGCGGCGAGCTACTGGCCTTGGTCGGGCGTTCCGGTTCCGGCAAGTCGACGCTGCTTTCGGTGCTGGGCGGCTTGGACCGCGAATACCAGGGCCGGGTCACGCTGTTTGGTCAGGATCTGGCCGCGCTGTCCGACGGTGCGCTCAGTCAGCTGCGCAACGAACACATCGGCTTCGTCTTCCAGTCCTTCCACCTGCTGGATCACCTGAGTGCGCTGGAAAACGTGCTGTTGCCCAACGCCTTTGCCAGCGCGCCGCTGTCGCAGTCGGCCGCTCGCGAACGGGCCCGCGAAGCGCTGTCGCGCGTCGATCTGGCCGATCGAAAAGACGCGCGTCCACCCGAGCTTTCCGGCGGCCAGAAGCAGCGGGTGGCCTTGGCGCGTGCGCTGTTCTTTCGCCCGCCCCTTCTTCTGTGCGATGAGCCGACCGGCAACCTGGATGTCGCAACCGGTCGACGCATCATCGACCTGTTCGCCACCCTGAACCAGCGCGAAGGCCTGAGCCTGCTTCTGGTCACGCACGAGCCGCGGGTCGCCGCCGTCGCCACCCGCGTCCTGCGCATCGCCGCTGGCCAGATCGTCCACGCCACATCCGCTGACCTGGATCACCCCGATCACCACGGAGACGACGCGTGAGCCCCGCTCGACCCGCCCTGTTTCGACGCTGGGGGGGCCTTCTGCGCCTGATTCGCCAGAACATCGCGCGCGCCCCACGACCGTTTGCACTGTCGGTGTTTGGCATCACATTGGGCATCGCCGCGCTGAGCTTTTTTCTGGCCCTTTCGCTGGGCATGCAAGAGCGCGTGCTGCGCCGCATCTTTCCCGCCGATCGCTTGGAAGTGGTGCCACAGAAGACCTCGTTCGACAGCGGTGCAGCCGGCGCCCTGGATGCCCTGGGATCGCTCTTGGGAGCAGGCCCCAAGCCGCTGGATGCGACCGTGCTTTCGACGCTGCGCGCCCATCCCGATGTGCAGGCGGTGTTCCCGCGCAGCAAGGTCGCGTTCCCGGTTCGCGGCTGGGGCGGCGAGTCCTTGATCGGTCGCACCGCGTACCTGGATCTGCCGATCGATGGCATCGAACCCGACGCCGTCGCACCCGAGCTTCGCCAGCCCGGTCAGCCGCTGGCCTTCGTCGATCACGAGCCGACCAGCAACGCCTTCTGCACCGACGACAAAGGCTGTCCCAGCGGCCAGTTCTGCGACTGGGATGTGAACAAGTGTCGACCGCCGGTGCCGGTGTTGATCTCGCCGTTTTTGATCGAGGTCTACAACAGCTCGATCGCCAAGATGAACGGCCTGCCGCGCATCAACGGCTTCGTGCTGGGTCGCCTGCGCGGCTTCACCTTTGTCGCCGATCTGGGACGATCGTTTCTGGCCCGCAAGGCCGTCACCGACAAGGTTCGTTATCGCCACATGGTGCTGGCTGGAGTCAGCGATCGCGCAGCGCCGATCGGCATCACCGTGCCCCTGCCCTATGTGCAGCGCTGGAATGCAGAGTTCGCCGGCGACCGCGCCGCCCACGAGTATTCCAGCCTGTCGGTGCAGATGCGCCCCGGACGAGCCGTCACGCGCGTCGTCGAACAGGTTCGCAAGCTCGGCTTCACCATCGAAGACAATGGCGCGGAACAGGCCGGCCTGGCCGTGCTGCTTTTGACCGCGCTGTTTGTGCTGGTGTCGCTGTCGACGCTGGCAGTTGCTGCCGGCAGCGTCACACACACGTTCTTTCGCGCCATCGCCGAACGCCGGCACGAGCTAGGCGTCCTGCGCGCCGTCGGAGCCAGCCGCGGCGATCTGCTGTTCATCCTGCTGGGCGAAGCGGCCGTCATTGGCCTTTTGGGCGGCGTGCTGGGTCTGGCCCTGGCCTGGCTATCGGGGCTGGGCATCGACCTGCTTTCGCGCGGTGCCCTGCCCGACTTTCCGTTCAAGCCAGACAGCTACTTCCTGTTTACTCCGTCGCTGTGCGCGCTGGCCGTCGGCTTTTCGGTGCTGACCTGCTTGCTGGGCGCGGCCTGGCCCGCTCGCACGGCCGCGCGCCTGTCCCCCGCTGCGGCTCTCAGCGGTCAGCGTTAAGCAGCGCTATCGGGCGGCGGGATCGGCAACCGCAGACGCCCGAGCTTCCAAGGTCTGGGCGGCCACAGCATCGCCTTGATCGCGCAGGATGGACGCCTCTGCCGCGAGGATCTGCGCATAGGCACTGCGCCTCTCTGCCGTGCGCAAAAGCAAGCGGGCCGATGCGATGTCGACGCGCGACAGCATCTCGAACGGGATGCCCAGCGCCTCGCGATAGCCATCGCGCAAGGTCTGTAGCGCGGCAGGAAAATCCTGCTGCTGCTGCTTGCGCAGCGCCCACTGCAGAAGCTGCTGCAGGAAGCGCAGCTGACGCATGATGACATCGCGATCGAACAGCATGGACAGAACGTGGGGCCAAAACGCCGACGCGCAAGAGCCGACCGGCGCCCCCCGGTCTGTAGCCGGTCTGTAGCCGGTTGCGTCAGCCCTCCAGCTTCTGCATGCGATCTTGCAGGTACTGGCTGAAGAAGCCGCGATAGCGCTCGCGTAGCTCGGGCTGCTGCCAGTCGTTTTCGGTGATCGCACCGCGACAGCGCGAAGTACCGCACTGGCACTGCATCGAAAACACGACCTTGGTTCCGGGCGCTTGCGACACCACCATTGCGTAGTCGAAAGTCAGCTCTTCGCCGGCTTGGATGTCGCGCATGGCGACCAGAAAGACCGTGCCGCGAAACCCGCAGTTGGCGTCGCAGCTGTGGTTGAAAAAGTCGGTGTCTTCGGGCTCTTGTTCTCCGCGGGCCGCCAGGACGAAGCGCTCCTCGATCTGCATGGCATAGGCCTGCATCGACTCGGGCATCTGCAAGATCTCGTCGATGTGCATGATGTCGCCCCCGAAGATCGCCACGCGCTCTCCGGCAGCGATCGGAGCAGACGCAAAGACGCCGCGTCCCGCCGTGGGCGAGTGACGAACGGTGGCCTGGTCATGGATCCAGCTGTGTCGCAAGAACATAGAACGCATCTTGGCTTGGATCCGGGAACCGAAGCGAGCGCGGAGTGCGTCTGTGCGCCCTTTCCTCTGCTGCGGTCCTACCAAGCCGGCCATGCCAAAGGCCGCGGAAGCGCGACAGAAGCGGGACCGCAGGCGGCGAGCCGGCGGATAGAAGATTGATTGACGCGATGCGCCGTCGTAGATTCGCCTTGTGGAATCGTCTGCGCATTCATCCTCGCCGCCCACTGCTTCCGTCGATGTTGCAGCCCGTGCTGCCACCGTGGCTGCCCTGCCAGACAGTGCCCCGGTCCCCGAGCCCAGCCGGTCCGTCGACACCTTGGTCGCCGCCGTGCGTGCGTATCAGCCCAGCGCAGACCTGGATCGCATCCGCCGTGCGTACTTGTTCGCCGAAAAGGCGCATGCGGGACAGTTTCGCCGCTCGGGCGAGCCCTACGTCGTGCATCCACTGTCGGTGGCGCACGTCATCAGCGAGCTGAAGTTAGACGCTGACTCGATCTGCGCCGGACTTCTGCATGACTGCGTCGAAGACACCAGCGCGACGGTGGAAGAGATCTCAAAGCTGTTCGGGCCCGAGGTTGCCTTTCTGGTCGACGGCGTCACCAAGCTGGGCAAGGTGCCCTGGCACACCAAGGAAGAACGCCAAGCGGAAAACTTCCGCAAGATGCTGCTGGCGATGGCGCGCGACATCCGCGTCATCCTGATCAAGCTGGCCGATCGCGTCGATAACATGCGGACGCTGGGCGCCATGCCGGCCGACAAGCAAGAGCGCATCGCGCGCGAGACCATCGAGATCTACGCACCGCTCGCCAACCGCTTGGGTATCCAGTGGGTCAAGATCGAGCTGGAAGATCTGTCCTTCAAGTACCTGTACCCCAAGGACTACGCCGAGCTGTTCGAGAAGATGTCGACCTATTTTTCGGGTCGACAGCAGTACGTCGACGAGGTCATCAAGATCCTGCAGCAAGAGCTGGTCAATAACGAGATCAGCGGACGCGCCAGCGGGCGACCCAAGCACCTGTGGTCGATCTATCAGAAGACCGTCAAGACCGGCTGCGACCTGGAACAGCTGTACGACCTGATCGCGTTTCGCATCATCGTTCCCTCGCTGCGCGACTGCTATGCGGCGCTGGGGGTTGTGCACACCAAGTGGACGCCGGTTCCGCTGCGCTTCAAGGACTTCATCGCGCTGCCCAAGCCCAACATGTACCAGTCGCTGCACACGACGGTGATTGGGCCCAATGCCGAGCGCATCGAGGTCCAGATCCGCACCGAAGAAATGCACCGCGTCGCCGAAGAGGGCGTGGCCGCGCACTGGCGTTACAAGGAAGGCAAAGACGGCAAGCCCGAACCGGGCAGCGGCGGCCATGCCACCGACGATCAGAAGTTCAGCTGGCTGCGTCAGCTGATGGAATGGCAGAAGACCCTGACCGATCCCAGCGAGTTCATCGAAGCGGTCAAGGTCGACCTGTTTACCGACGAGGTTTACGTCTTTACTCCCAAGGGCGATGTCAAGGCGATGCCGGCTGGATCGACACCGGTCGACTTCGCGTACTTGGTGCACACGCAGGTGGGAAATCGCTGTTCGGGCGCGCGCGTAAACGGGCTGATCGTGCCGCTGCGCTACAAGATGAGGAACGGCGACACCGTTGAGATCCTGACCAGCCCGACGCAGAAACCCAACAAGGACTGGCTGAAGTTCGTCAAGACGTCATCGGCGCAGGCCAAGATTCGCAGCGCCCTGCGGGCCGAGCAGCGCGAAAAAGCCAAGACCCTGGGCCGCGATCTGCTGGAGCGCGAGATGCGCAAGCACGACCTGTCGTACAACAAGGTCGAGCGCTCGGGCGATCTGGTGCACGCCGCGAACGAGCTTCGCCTGAACAAGATTGAGGAGCTACTGCTCAACGTCGGCTATGGCCGCATCTTGCCCGCCGACGTCGTCGAGCTTCTGCTGCCCGAAGATCAGCGCCGTCCTGCACCGGCTGCTGAGTCGGCTCCGAACAAGCCCGCTTCGTCTTTGGCGCGCCGCACGCCCGGCATGAAGTCGCCGGGCATCAAGGTGGCCGGTGAAGACGACGTGCTGGTTCGCTTTGCCAAGTGCTGTTCGCCCGTCGCAGGCGATCCGGTGATCGGCGTCATCACGCGCGGTCGCGGCGTCACCGTGCACGCGCGAAGCTGTTCGACCGCCCTGGAACAACCGGAAGAGCGCCGCATCGAGATTGAATGGGACAGCGACCACAAGACGGCTCGTCCGGTCTCGGTGCAGGTCGTCTGCGCCGACAAGCCCGGCCTGCTGGCGACCATGTCGCAGACCTTCAACGAACACGGCATCAACATCTCGCAGGCCACCTGCCGCGCCGGCGAAGAGGGTCGCGCCGTCAACACCTTCAAGATCAGCATCCTGGATGTCGATCAGCTGCAGAAGTTGATCCGCGCGCTGCAGAAGATCCAAGGCGTCTACGCCGTGCAGCGCATGTAGCCAGCCCCAGCGGCCCACCCCGTGCGGTCATGGCCGGCTGAAGATCGGCACGTGTCGCGACCATCCGCAACGATCCACAACGGTCCGCAACGAACGGTCCACAAGAAATTCCGCACGGACCGCAACCATCCACGACGGTCTGCGCCGATCCGCGATGGTCTGCGGCGCTCCGTCGCAGCTTCGCTACAGCCCCGCGATCTGATTGACCAGGCCGTACACCCCGTACTCGATCAGGTATGGCAGAGCGTGCTGCGGATACTTCTGCGCTGCTTGCTCGGCCAGCCGCTTGTAGTGCTGTCCTGCGTTGGCGCCGGATAGCTCGCTTTTCGCGTTGGCTCCCAGCGATGCGACATAGGAATGCACCAGGGCATCAAGGTCGGTCAGGTACTGCGTCTGCGCAGCGACGGCCTGGGACAGCGCGGCGGCCTCGCCACGCCCGCCGTACACGGTGACATCGCCATAGGGAAGAAGTTCAGCAAGCGCATCCTTCCACGCCGCCAGGTTGGGCACCGCCTGGCCACCAACGACGCCGCCTTCCAGCCAGGCATGCGCCTGGTGGTGCACCAGATCGCCGACGAACAAGGCCTTGGCCGCCGGCACATGCGCAACCGTCTGCGTCGTCGTCACACCGGGGCTGCGAAGATCGTGCAGACGAACCGTATGCCCGCTGGAAAGCGGCAGGACGTAGTCACCGCGGAATGTCACATCGATGCGCGCTTCCTGCGGATAGGTCTGTTCGGTGAACAGCTTGGCGACGTTCACGAAGTAGTACTTCTTGTACGCATGCACCGTCGGAATGGCGGCGGCCGTCTTTTCGCTGGCCACCGCGCGAGCGCCGATGTCTTGGAACGCCCGCACACCGTTGAACTTGTCCGGGTTGGGGTGCGTCACCACGACGTAGGCAATGGGCGATGCGGTCTTGGCGCGGATCTCGGCGATGGCTTGCTTGGCCAGATCGGGCGTGAACTGCGCATCGAACACCACCACTTCCTTGCCGGTATCGACAAAGAACGAATGGGTGTCAAAGCCGCTCGCACCGGACGTGAAGCGCTGCACGCGCAGCGGCTGCGACTCATCGGCATCGCCGACGGCGTCGGACTCCGCCGGACTGCAAGCAGCCGACAACGTGAAGATCGGCAGGGCACAGGCAACAGCAAGGGCAGCAAATTCGTGGCGCATAGAGGACTCCTGTTTTCGATCGGCGTCGCGAAAGACGTTGCGGTCTGTCGCTTGCGTCGTTTCGGTGCGGCAGTGCCGCGATGGAAGTCATCCTGCGCCGTCGGCGCCTGGCCGACTTTTTCAAATCGGACAAGAAGTTGCTGACTTCTGCCAAAGCGCCCTGGCCAGCAATACCGCGCGTGCGCAACCCGCTGCGCGGCCAGCGTTCGATCGGCGCCTCAGGCCGCAGAATTTGGGCGCTCGGCTTCCATAGCAGCCTTGACGCTGGGACGGTCCGCGATGCGCTGCACATAGGCGCTAAGCGTTGGCCACTTGCCCAAGTCGATGTCGACCAACCGCGACCAGCGCAGCGTCGTGTACAGATAGGCATCAGCGACCGTGAAGTGATCGCCCATCAGGAACGGCTTTTCGCCCAGGCTGTGGGAAAGAAAGTCAAAGCGCGCGGCCAGCGCTTCGCGCACAAGCTGCTTCCACTCGACCGGCGCCTTCGGGCTAAACAGCGGGCTGAAGCCCTTGTGAATCTCGGTCGAGATGTAGTTCAGCCATTCCTGCAAGCGCACGCGCTCAAACGTTCCATTCGGTGGCGCCAGCTGAGTCGCGGGTCGCAGATCGGCCAGGTACTGCACGATGGCGGGGCCTTCGGTCAGGATCTGCCCGTCGTCGAGCTGCAGCGTCGGGACATAGCCCTTGGGGTTGATCGCGCGAAAGTCCTCGCCCGCCTGGGTCTTCTTGCTGCCCAGGTGCACGCGCACCAGCTCGAAGGGCAAGCCGGCTTCGCGCAAGACGATGTGTGGGGAAAGGGAGCAGGCACCTTGACTGAA
>JAYRFD010000316.1:0-5702 GCA_041908565.1 Polyangia bacterium
ACCAGCACTCGTCGTGTTCGAACTACGACATCGAAGCGTACTTAAAAGAGCTGATTCCCGCCGAGTCGCGCCCGCGTCCAGAGCTTCCAAGCGCCGACGAGATCGCTCGGCTTGAGACCGAAGCAGAGCAGGCTCCACGCTCGACCGGTCGTCGATCGGACGGTGCCATCGCGCCGCTGAGCCCTGCAGCGATCGAGACGGCCGCCGGCGATTCCGGTCCAAGCGCGGCCCCGCTCAGCCAAGCGACGCCAAGCGCCATGGCATCTGGCACGGCCCTGGATGCTTTGGAAGCCGAAGAGCGTCGTCGCAAGCGCGATCGGGGTGGCGGCGGCATGGTCATGGCAGCGATTGGCCTTTTGGTCATTGGCACTGCCATCGTCTTTTTCATCCTGCACAAGCGCGCCGTCGATCGTCAGGGCGTCGACGGGCAGCACGTGGCTGGGTCGGCGGGTGGCTCTCCGACGACGCCCACGACCTCTCCACCACCGGCTGCGACGCCTGCACCGGCGGGTACTCCCGGCGTTCCGGCTGCCGACGCTCCCGCTTCCCCAACCCCCGCGCCTGCAGTCGGGACGGTTCCCGCCAAGCCGGCAGAGCCGACGGACAACAAGGCGACCGAAAAGACCGCTGAAAAAGCCGCGGAAGCAGCCAGCGCCAAGCCGGTCGAAAAGGCCGAAGCGGCCAAGCCCAGCGGCAAGCCAGCCAAAAAGAGCAAGAAGTCCGAAGAGGGCGCTCGCCCCAACTTGGCCCTGCCACCGCCGCCGCCCGCCGACCCCGAATAGTCCGCTTCACCCGCAGCGCCTGGCCTTCCTTATGGCCTGCGCTCGTCTTCGACCGTTAGTCCTTGGCCGACGGATCCTTCTGGTAGAAGAGCGTGATGGTCAGGCAGTGAAACTCGCGGTCGGAGCTTTGGGTGACCACCTTGTCGACGATCCGAATCCCCGGATTGGCGCGCAGCCAGCGGGTGATGATCTCGCCCAGGTCTTCGCGCTCGCGGGCTTTGGTGGCCGAAAACACCTTCACGCCATTGAAGGCCATCTCCCACTCTCCTTCCTGAAGATTTTTTATCACACTTACCCACGGCCCTTGCCGAGAAATTCGTCGAGACCGCGCGGCGGCTCCTCGGAAAGCGCGCACCGCTGGCGCTGCCTGTGCCGGTGGTGATGCCCGCGCCCGTGCCGCTGCCCGTGCCCGTGCCCGTACCGGTGCCCATGCTGATGCTCGTACGGGTGCCCGTACCGGTGCCCGTACCGCGGCCCATGCTGATGCTCGTACGGGTGCCCGTACCGGTGGTTGACTCTCGGCCATGCTCTGTGGCACTTAGTGCGCCAGTTTTTCAGGCTTGGTTTTCATCCGAGTCGTCCGGGATGCCAGATGCAGGACGGCGATCGCGGCTGCTCTGTTTGCCCACGTCGGTACGCAAGCATGCAGCCCACCGATCCAGCGACACAGGTTTCGTTCGGGACAAGCCAGGTTCGATTGGAGATCCGCATGCGGCGCAGCACTCCCAAGCAGACCAAGTTCGTCTTTGTAACCGGGGGCGTGGTGTCGTCCTTGGGCAAGGGCATGGCGTCGGCCTCGATTGGCGCGCTGCTGGAACATCGGGGCCTGAAGGTCACGATTCAAAAGCTGGACCCGTACATCAACGTCGATCCCGGCACCATGAACCCGCTGCAACACGGCGAGGTGTTCGTGACCGACGATGGTGCCGAGTGCGATCTGGACCTGGGGCACTACGAGCGCTTCATCGACGTGCGCATGACCCGCCGCAACAACTTCACGACGGGCCAAGTGTATGAGTCGGTCATTCGCAAAGAACGCCAAGGCGAATACCTGGGCGCCACCGTGCAAGTGATTCCGCACATCACCGACGAGATCAAAGCGAACATTCGCGCCATCAGCAGCGGCGCGGGCGGCAGCCCCCCTGATGTCGTGCTGGTCGAAGTCGGCGGCACCGTCGGCGATATCGAGTCGCTGCCGTTTCTGGAAGCCATCCGTCAGCTACGGCATGAAGTGGGGCCGCAGAACTCGGTGGCGCTGCACCTGACCTTGGTGCCGTACATCGCGGCGGCCGGTGAGCTGAAGACCAAGCCGACGCAGCACTCGGTGCAGAAGCTTCGCGAGATCGGCATCTCGCCCGACATGCTGCTGTGTCGCTGCGACCGTCCGATCCCGCAGAGCCACCGCGAAAAGATCGCGTTGTTCGCCAACATCCCCGTCGATGCGGTGTTCACATCGCAGGATGTGCCGACGACGTATGCCTTGCCGCTGCACCTAAACCAGCAGGGGCTCGACGACAAGCTGTGCGAGCTTCTGAACATCTGGACGCGCGCGCCGGCCATGGATGTCTGGCAGGGCATGGTCGAACGCGTCACCAATCCCAAGCACGAAGTGACCATCGGCTTCGTCGGCAAGTACGTCGAGCTGGCCGAGTCGTACAAGAGCCTGAACGAAGCGCTGATCCATGGCGGCATCGCCAACGACTGCCGCGTCAAGATCCGCTACATCGATGCTGAAGAAGTCGAAAAGGTCGGCCCGGCGGGGCCGTGCACCGAAGTCGATGGCATCTTGGTCGCCCCTGGTTTTGGGGCGCGCGGCGCCGAAGGCAAGATCGCCGCCATTCGCTATGCCCGCGAGAGCCGTCTGCCCTTCTTCGGAATCTGCTTCGGCATGCAGCTAGCGGTTGTCGAATTCGCGCGTCACGTCTGCGGCCTGGAAGCCGCCAACTCGATCGAGATCAACCCGCAGACCCCACATCCCGTCGTGTCGCTGATGGCGGGACAGCAGGACGTCAAGCGCAAGGGCGGCACGATGCGCCTGGGCGCCTATCCCTGCGTGCTGAAAAACGGCACGCGCGCGCAGAAGGCGTATGGCCAGACCGAGATCAGCGAACGACACCGCCATCGCTACGAGGTCAACAACGCCTATCGCGAGCCGCTTTTGCAGCATGGGCTGACCATCTCGGGCGTGGCGCCGGATGACTCGCTGGTCGAGATGATCGAGCTTGCCGAGCACCCGCACTTCGTCGGCTGCCAGTTCCATCCCGAGTTCAAGAGCCGGCCGATGGATCCGCATCCGCTGTTCCGCCAGTTCATCACCGCTGCGCTGGCGGCTCAGCAGGGACGCAGCAAGCCCGCGCAGCAGGACCGGGCCGACACCGCGGCCTAGCGATCGTTCGTTCGGGCGCGCCTGTTGCACTGCGGCCCGCTTCCGTCTTTACGATCGAAGCAGCGCCACCATCGCTTCCCCGACGCCCGCTGCCGACGCTGGGTTTTGCCCGGTGACCAGTCGATCGCTGACCACCACGTTCGGCTTCCAGTTCGGCGCTGGTTGGTGCTTCGCGCCGCGGCTCTCAAGCGTGTCGGCCAGCAGAAATGGCACCACGCCTTCCAGTTTGACCGCGCGCTCTTCGTCATTCGTGAACGCGGCCACCTTCTTGCCCGCCACAAGATACTCGCCGTTTGACCGCTTGATGTTCACCAGCCCGGCGGGTCCGTGACAGACGGCACCGACGATTCCCCCTGCGTCGTAGATCGCGCCCGCGATGCGTGCCAGGTCGGCATTGTCTGGAAAATCCCACATCGTGCCGTGTCCGCCGGCATAAAAGATCGCGCTGTAGTCTGCGGGATCGATGTCGGTCGGCTTTGCTGAAGCCGCGACCCGGTCCTGCACCGCTTTGTCGTCCAAGAACGCCTTCTGCAGCGGGTCTTTTGCGTCGACACCATCCAGAGGCGGCATGCCCCCCTTGGGCGTAACGAAGTCCACTGCGAAGCCCGCCTTGCGGAACGCATCAAAGGGATGCGCGACTTCCGGAAGGTACGCACCGGTCTTCTTGCCGGTATCGCCAAGCTGCGCGTGACTCGTCAGAACGAAAAGGACTCTCTTGTTCATGGCGTTCTCCTGGATGTTGGGATGGCTGCGGACGATGACACCGCGTCTGAGAACCGGGATGCAACAGCATCAGTTCACGTCGGGTGTGCCTTTCGAAGATCCAGTCTAGCCATCTGCATCGACTTGATAATCACTTCGTCTTGAACAACATTTATGAATCGGAATTGAAAATGGATCGAACCTCGACACGCTTTCTGGACACCTTCTGCGCGGTGGTAGAGGCCGGCAACTTCACGGCAGCCGCCGCGATCCTTGGGCTGACGCCGGCAGCAGTCAGTCGAACGATTGCCGCGCATGAGGAACACCTTGGCGTGCGTCTGTTTCGACGGACCACGCGCAGCATGCAGCTTTCCGACGAAGGTCGCGCGTACTACGAACCCTGCCGACAGGCGCTGTCCCTGATCGAAGCGGCCGAGCGCGGTCTTGCGCAGAAGCAGACGATCCCGCGCGGTCGGATCCGCATCAGCATTCCGACCACCTATGGGCACTACCGCGTGCTGCCAGTGATCGCGCGCTTCGCCGCGATGTATCCAGACGTTTCGTTCGACGTAAACGTCGCCAACCGCAACATCGACTTCGTGGCAGAGGGCTACGATCTGGCTGTCCGCGTCGGTGAGCTTGCCGATTCAAGCTTGGTGTCCCGCAAGCTGGAAGATGCGGCCTTGGGGGTCTACGCCAGCCCGCGTTACTTGAAGGCGCGCGGCACGCCGCGGCAGCCCAGCGACCTTGCGTCCCATGTGCTCTTGGGGTTCGTGCGCCCCAGCACGGGCCGGGTCATGGCATGGCTGTTTGAAGACAAAGACGGCACGCCGTTCGAGATCGCGCCCAGCGTTTCGCTGCGCTGCTCGGACGATTTTCTTGCCTGCGTCACGCTCGCGCGCGAGGGGGCTGGCCTGGTTCAGACGTATCGCTTCATCGTCGAACGCGACGTTGCAAAGGGGCGGCTTGTCGAGGTGTTGAAGCCCTTCTCGGGTCGCAGTCGTCCGTTTACCCTGCTTGAACCCAGCGGCCGCATTCCGACGCTGGCAGTGCGACTGTTCGCCGATGCGCTGCTGCACGCAGCCCGCGGTTCAGCTGGGAAGCCGGGCAAGAAGGCGGTTCGCAAGACGAATCCACGGCGCTAAGGTCAGCCAGCGCTGTGTGCAGCCTGCCCCATTCAGTACGTTGGCTTTGTCCTGCCGCGCCATCGATCGAACAGCGCGGTCTGCCGCGAAGTCATCAGGCATCGAGGCCACCAGGCGTGCCACCCAAACGCGCGCTGTTCTGATCCCGTTTCAAGAACGGAATCACCCAGCGATGCCCCACGGGCCGCTACGAAGGACGCCGACGCTGCAGCCGATCGTCATCTTGCGGGGGGACGCCGTATTCATAGGCGTTGCTGTGGCGGTATTCGGTGCGGCAGTACGGGCAGATCTGGTCGGTCTCGGTATACGCCACGCCGTCTTCGGTGCGTTGAGCCTGGCGCATGTCCAGCAAGCGCCGGCTGGCCGCAGGAAGCTGTTGGCCGCGCGCCTTGTCGGCCTGTACGTCGTCGGGCAGTACGCGACAAAGGATGCATTCGCTGGGATCGCAGACCGGCGGTCGCGGCGGAATCATCTGCGCTCCGCCCTTGCGCAGCAGCACGGCGTTTTCGGGGCGACGAAACTGCATCGCCAAGCCAAAGGCGCGGTTGCCATTTCTTGCTTCGGCGTTCGGGTCGGCTCCGACCTCCATCAGCCTTTCGATGATCGCGGGCCGTGGGTACAAGCCCGCCAGCATCAGCGCGGTCACGCCACAGTCGTCGCAGGCATTCACGTCCGCTTTGGCCTGCA
>JAYRFD010000317.1:0-2465 GCA_041908565.1 Polyangia bacterium
GTCCCGTGCAGCAGGTCCCAGTCCCCCGCATTCACGCCGGCCGCCAGGACCCGCACCAGCACTTCACCCGCACCGGCGACGGGCGCTGCTACGTCAGCAAGCTGCAGAACGCTCGGCGGCCCGTACACGCGTTGGATGACAGCCTTCATGATTCTCTCGTGATGCCAATGGGATCGACACATCCCCAAGCGATGATCCGCAGATGCACAATCGGCGCGTTCGCTGGCGACTGATTATGCGCCCAACGCTGCGCGGTTTGCGTCGGTCTGGCAACAAGTCTGGCAAATCGTCTGGGCGACGGGCTAGCGCACGTTCACTTGACCGGCCCACATGGTCTGGGTCTTGCTGCCGCCGGACAGTGTGATGGTCGCGTAGACCCGGAAGGTGGTGTACGCCGACGCCGGAGCCGCACTCGCGTTGACCTGCAGATGCACGGTCGATCCGGCCGATGCAGTGACGCGCGGGGACGCTGGAGCCTCTTGCCAGGTCAGGCCCAGGACCTTGTTGGGGCTCGGGTTCGAGACGGTGGCGATAGGAACTTCCTCCGCTTCGACGGTGATCATGGGCGGAATGGGCGAGTCGCTGCTCAAGCGAACCTCGACCGTGCGCGGCGTATTGGCGGTCAGCGTCAGCAGTTCGGTCTGACGCAGGCGCGTGTTGATCTGAATCGTTCGCAGATCCGGCATGAACGGCACCGCGAAGAACGAAGGAGATCCGGCCGGAATCGGCAGACACGGATTCTTCTTGTTGCGCATTGCAGCATTCGACCAGATGCGGGCACTGACGCCGATGCCGATCTCGTTGACCGCGGTATCGCTAAGCCACTCGCACATGTCCGCCACTTCGTTGCCGGCAAACGGCGCGAACCACAGCGAATAGGGGTCGTTCATGTCGTTCCAGCCCAACCCGACGGGATCGGTGACCGCCTCGGTAATTTCGTGCGAGGTCGCCACGGTCAGCGAAGCCAGCGTGCCGGGTGCGGTGGACGCTGCGCACTGCGGAATGATCGCGTACGGCGCGTCGACCGATCCCACCTTGGTCCAGCCGTGAAACGCAGCAAAGTCGGTGCAGCTTTTGCTGCCCGCGTGCGTGATGGATGTCGACTGTGGATAGAAAAGGACATACAGCGTCCTGCCATCGGCCGGTGGAAAAGTCCCATCCATGACGCGTGCGATGACAAACGAATCAATGTCGGCATCAGTGACGCTGGCGGGCGCAGCAGTCGACAGCGTCACGGCGGCGCCCACCGTCGATCCAGTGACGCCATACTCCGCAAGCACTGCGTACGAAGCAGAGCGCGCGACATAGTTCTGGACGTAGCTCACAAGCTGCGTGCGCAGCAGGTTGTTGGGAAAGAAGATCGGCACGATGTGCGGCTGCGTGATGGTGCCTTGGGCCGGCACGATCTGCGGCAGCGTTGTCGGAAGCGCGCCCAGATTGCTCGGCGTGCTCATGTCTACGGTCATCAATCCACCGTCGGGGACAAGGCCGCCATCCAGCCCTGCCTGCTGTTCGCTGCCACCACAGCCAACAAATACCGCAAGCAAGATGGCCAGCCCATGGTGGGTCAAACTGCCCAACGCTCCACGCGCCGACTGATCGCTGCACACACACGATTTCCGCAGTGCCATGGCAAAAGCCCCCCTATCCAGATGCCTCTGATTGTATGTTGACGAGAGGGTCCCCCACGCGAGTTCCCCTGCACTGCGTATTTTGTTCGCCCCGTCTGCGAATCCGCGCGCGGCCCGAATAGAAACCGGATCAGCGAGCCATGCCCCAGCCCAACGCAATCCATCGGCAACTGACTGCGACGGCGCCGCTTGATGATGGTGCTGCCCCAAATCGACAGGGGTACGCCCATGCAGCACGGCCTGCGTCGACGTCGCATGAAGCCGCCGCGAAGTCGCATCCGCGTGCAGCGATCCCCATCCCCCGGATGAATCCACGATCCCGCCTGCAGCCCCGCTCGGTCGGCGTTGCGCCGTCGCTGCTGAAGAACGTGGCATGCCTGACTTTGCTGGGCTGGACCTTCATCAGCACAGCCGGCCCGGTCGGCGCGGCCGTTCCCGACGAGGCAAAAGGTGCCCCAGCAGGATCCGCTGCAACTGCTGTGGCCCCGACGATGCCCGCAGCCGGCGATCGTCCGTCCGTAGCTGCTTCTGGCGGAAGCGGCGCCCCAGCGGTCCCCGCGTCCCCCCTGCCGACCACCGCTGGCGCTGCGTTTTCCCCGTCCGCAGCGACGGGAATCGGAGCCGGTGCGCCAGCGATCGCAGATGCGACACCCGCAGCAAAAGAGCTGTCCAGCTTGCTCAAGGCCAGCGAGAAACAGCTACAGGCCATCGAAAACACGCTGCTCTCGCTGCGCGAAGACATGTCGCGACTGCGTCAGCAGGTCCGCCATCCCTGCGACGAACCCAGCCTCAGCCGTCCTCAGCTGATGGCTCGTGTACGCCGGGATCTCGCCA
>JAYRFD010000318.1:0-1914 GCA_041908565.1 Polyangia bacterium
GACGGTGGTCTTCACAACCGTCGTGGCGCACAGCGGATCGACGAAGACGCTGGCCGTCGCGGTCCAGTCGGTCTCGGTGAACTTGTATTCCCGCTGGTAGTAGATGCTGACCGGCAGCGTCAGCGAAGCCATGATGCCTAGCTCGCAGCTTGAGCTTTTCCACGTCCCGACGAGCTTCTGGTTCAGCTTCGCTTCCATCATCATCATCGGCTCACCAGAGCCGCAGCCGGCCCCCATGCTCAGCACAAGTGCAGCAGCCACGCCCGAAAGTCCAAATTGGGTAAGTCGCATAAGATCCCCCTCGCTGGTGGTTGAAATGGATGTCTCCAGCGTGGAGACATTGTAGCCGTGAACCCAAGCGCGCCGATTGCCTACTGCGGGCCGCGCGTGCGCTGCGGATAAGACGGCGCCTGCTTTGAAGAAGCGGTGCATCTGCCCATGCATCGCCCGCAAGCCCGCGGTGCAGCGGCTGTCAGACGCAGGCTGCATCCTGGTTTTGTCGTGGTTGCCGCGCTGCGGCAAGTGCCCTATGCTCGGTGCCGGGTTTTTCGGTGCAGCCGTCTGGGCCAGCGCAGGCAGCGCGAACCAAGGCGGGGTAGATGCCGAAGCAGACCTGGCCTCTGGGCCCGCCTTGGGGACTGCATCGTTCGAAGGAGGATCGTGATGAGCCGTGCATTGCGCCCTGTCTTGACGCTTTGCGTCATGGCCTTGAGCCTGCTGTTTCAAGTCCCTTCCGTTCACGCGGAACTACCGCCGATTCCAGCCGACGTAATCAGCGCCCTGCGCGAGTACTCACAAGACAAGGGCAACGTGTCTGCGCTGCTGCAATCGGTGGTGCCCAAGCTGGCGCAGGTGGCGCTTGAGCTGGGCCCAAACCCAGCCATTGCCAAGGGCGGCCCCGTCGCGCAGGTGCTAAGCGCCGAGCAGATCAAGACGGGCTTGGATGCATCGCCCGGGTCGCTGCCGATGGTCCTGTACAAGCAAGAAGAAGGACGGATGCCCGGCGCCTGGATCATCGCGCGGTACAAGCGCGTCAAGCCGGCGCAGGTCCTGGAACGCATCAGTGATCCGCGCGGTGCGCTGCGCCATCCGCTGGTCGATCAGCACTTTGAAGTGGCAGGAAAAAAGAAGCGAGACAGCAGCCCGTGGGGCGACGGTGCCGTGCATCAGGACATGGCTTCTTTGGTGACGGTGCACATGCCGTTTGGGGCCGGCATGTTTGGCCTGCGCGACAGCTATGCCATCGGCGATGCCGAAAGCGTCCTTCTGCCCAACGGCGTCGGCTGGCTACGCTTTCACCAGCGCCCGATGACACCCGAAGAACGCACGCGTCACGCCAGCTTCCAAGACAAAAAGGGCCGCACGATCAAGCTCGATGACTCGCACTTTGAAGCGCGCGAGTACATGCTGACCAGCTTGCTGTTGCCGGAAAAAGACGTCTTCGGGTACGAGCACACGATTCACGTCTACTTCACGCGGATCGTCGCTGCGACCAAGCCTGGGACGCAGCTAAAAAGCGAAGGCGGCGGTATGGCCAACTGGGCCTTTCAGCGCGGCGCCCGCGACGGCTTGGTCATTCCCGTCAAGCTGATCCGCGACGAAGTCGAACGGCAGCAGAAGTAGGTCCCTGGCCAGCAAGCAGAGGGTGGATCCGCGCGCGTGTCCGCGGATGCCAAGGCGAGACGGGCTGTGGATCGCAAAGACCTGCTGCGAGTGCCGTGCGATGACCTCGCTGCGCTGCCCCCACACCACCTTGCCGGAAAGTACGAAGTGCGGGTCGCCCGCGGTCACCAGCGCCGGACCCGAGTACTGCGAAAGCGGCTTCATGAACTCGCTCTGAAGCTCACGCTGTGTCGATACACTCGCCGCGGCCGCTGGAGCCTGCGGCGGCTTGGTGAGCGCACTGCCCTCACC
>JAYRFD010000319.1:0-9892 GCA_041908565.1 Polyangia bacterium
GCGCACCTTGCCGCGCGGCGCGTTGGCCAAGTCTTTGGCGGCCTCTGGACGACCGCTGCCCGACGACATCATCGGGTTGTTCCAGCCAGCTCCAGGGCGGCCACCCCAGCGGCCATAGACGGGATTGGAACACGCGACCTTGCCTTCCCAGTAGTGCCGGATGATGTAGCGACCCTGGAAGTTGTTGGCGCCGCTCTGCTGCACGCGCGCGCCGTGATCGCCCAGCGTGCCATCCCAGTTTGCGCGTCCGCCCCACACCGGCGGCGCCGTGCGAAACAGCAGATCTTCGCTCAACGACTGCTGATCGTATCGCGTGTGCATGCGCGTCAGCACCCAGGTCGGGCCCCGCCCAAAGAACGGCCGGCGCATCGGCGGACCACCGGGACCTGGCGGCGGCATGCTTTGCACCTTCCCGGTCGACGGCGGCGGACTGCTGGGCGCGCTGCCATCGCTGCTTGCCGGCGCGGCCATCTGCAGCGTGGCGAGCTCGGGAAAGACCTGCTCATCGGCCAGCATGTACAGATCGTTTTGGCTAAGCGGTGGAGTCGGACAGGGATCGCAGGACGTGGTCTGCCAGGCGTACTCCGTCACCACACCGCGGTTGCCGTTGCGGCGAAGCGCTTCGTCGAATAGCTCGGCATAGAAGCTGCCAAAGCCGTTGCGCACCGCATCCGCCACTTCGATGTTGGTCGGCACGAAGAGGTTTGGATAGTTCGCGGCTTCGTACCGACTGTCGGGACTTAGCACGTAGACGATTAGATCCTGCTTGGACTCTGCGTTCAGCAGCCCCAAGCGAACGGGCAGGCGCAGCTCTGCACTGTCGAAGCCGAAGCGCAGCGGCGACAGCACCACCATGCCGTTGGCATCGCGACGGATCTTCTTGATGTCGACCTTGGCGACAAAGAACTTCATCTGGTCGCGGATGTACGGCGCAAGCGCCGCCGCCGCGCCCTTGGGGATGTTGTACTTGTTCAGCTTCAGCCACTTTTCCAGACCGTTTGATTCCTTGGCCGACAGGATCAGGATCTGGTATTCGCCCACTTCGAACTTGGCTTCGATCGTGACGCCCAGATCGTCTTTGGCTCGGGTCGCTGGCGACGGGGCCGGCATCAAAGCCCCCGCCGACCGCATGCCCTTGGCCTTGTACTCGACCGGCTGGTAGCACGGGTCTTGTTCCCAGTACTCGACCAAGCGCGGCGCCGACAGCTCATCGATGTGCTTGAAGACATCGGGCGACAGCGTCTTGACGTTTTCCTTCTGCAGCACCACCGGCACCGGCACAACCATGGCGAAGTCCTCGGGCGGACCCTTGTAGTTGTTCGACATGGTCATGACGGTGTGGTTGCCCTTGCGCAGCAGCACCACCTGCGAGGCATTGTTGTAAAGCTGCGCGTCCGCACCGGACACAAAGAAGCCACAGAACGCCGACGCCACAGGCGGGGACAGCGCCGATGTGGCAAGCGATGCGCCCAACAACAGCGAAGCCAGCACCCGCGATGAGCGAGTCAACATACGATGCTCCTTGGCAGAGGAAAGCCCAGCGCGCTGGGGCTGGGCAGCGGATCTGGGAAGCGATACTACGCCGACCAGTCTTCGACTTCGTACAGGAAGCGCGTGCCGCCGATCAGCTTGCGGTTGACCGACGTGCTTTGGACGAACACGGCGTACTTGTCCAGGCTGGTCGGCTTGATGCGAGCGGTGCTGTCTTCGGGCAGGCCCAGCATGTCGCGCGCCGCCTTGCCTTCAAACATATCGCCCGTCTTCTTGTCCATAAGGACGATTTCCTTGTAGCCCTGGATCGTCTCGGTCTTGGTGAACTCGTAGAAGCCGCGGCCCTTTTTGAACTTGGCGCCGTTTGACTCGACGAACTCGCGGATCGAGCTGTCCTTGTCGACGTCCAAGATCTGGAAGCGGCTCGGTGGCACAGCGCGCAGATCGGTCGTGCCAAACTCGGTGCTTGGCGCGCGCTTGAGCATCGTCGAGAACACCTTGTTCAGACCGCGGTTCATGCGGCCCTGCTTGATGACCTCTTGCTCGAAGCCCTGAAGCTGGGTGTCCGACGACTGCTTGTAACAGATGGCCATCACCAGATCGGTGATGTACGCGAACTGATCCAGGCTGATGTGAAAGCCACCCGACTTGTGGGCCAGGTCTTCATAGAACTTCGTCGCGTGCTTGCGGTTTAGGCACTGCACGCCGTAGACCGGGATGCCCTGCTTGGCCAGCTTGTCGATCTCGTCGCGCCAGTTGATCTTGCCGGGGTTGTCGCTGGGGCCGTGCGGGACGTCGTCGCCGATCATGACCAAGCAGCGCTTGGTGCCGGTTTCCCAGGACAGCCCCTGTGCCTCGCGCAAGACCAGCTCATAGCACTCTGGCAAGTCGCCGCCGCCGGTCGCTTCCACCTTTTCAACAAAGCGCGTGATCAGGCTGGTGTCGTGCGTCAGGTCCAAATGCTTGGTGACGTACGTGCTGCCTTTGTCGCAGTAGTCGCCGTGGGCGATGATGCCGATGCGCATCTTTGGGATGTCTTTCATCAGCCGCTCGACGGTCTCTTTGATCTTGCGGCGCACCTGCGTCAGACACGGATACATGCTGCCGGTGGTGTCGAAGCTGAAGACGACTTCAATTTCGTAGTTGCCCATCGATACGATCCCCTCCCCAGAGCCAGACAAAAAAGGCGTGTGACGAAAGTCCCCTTGGTGACCCACGGCACAGCCCCCCATGGACCGCGCCGCCGCCTGCGTGGATCGCCCCGCCCCCGGGGTCTGTCGATCAATCGCTCGCGCTAGAGCCTAGCGAGAGGCACACAGACAAAGGGTATCGCCATATAAAACCGCGGTTATTCCGGTGATGTCAACGCCCGAGGCAGCGCAGCAGCCCCCAGAATCCAACCGCCTGCCCACACAAAAAAGGACAGTCCAGGTGGCCAGATCCCGTCGACCGTTTGACACGCAGAGCCAGCCAAAGAGCCGTCAGCGAGAAGATGAAAAGGCGGACGTAGTGGGATGTGCGCGAACGTGCGCTTCGCAGCGCGCGACGGACAACAGGACGCGAACGAACGACGCGCGCGAGCGGCGGAGGACTGGGCTTACTCGAATAGACCTTCGGGAAGCTCTTGCAGCTCGCCTTGCGGGTCGATGGCGGCCACCTGCGCATCGGCAACGAACAAGGGATCATCGGCAGCCGAGGCCACGGGCAGCCGGTAGACCTTGTGATGGAAGACGACGCGATAGTCGGATGTCCGCTCGCAGGTGGTCACGACCTCTAGCTCGTCGTGCAGGCGGGCGGGCTTCATGAAGCGCAGGCGCATCTCGAAGACGACAAACAGATAGCCGCGCGCCTGCATCTCGCCCAGCGAGTAGCCGTACTGTCCCAGGATCTCGGTGCGCGAGCGCTCGCAGTACTTGAGATAGTTGGCGTGGTACACGATGCCCTGCGCGTCGGTGTCTTCCAGGTACACCTTGGCGCGCAGGCGGTGCGGGTTGTCGGGACTTGATGCGGGCAAGGGGGCGGGCGTCGACATTCCGCTGCGCATGCTAGCTGCCTGGCGCGCGGCACGGGCAGAAAAGTCGCCGTTCGCGCACGCGGTGAATTGACCCCGCCGCACAAGCCGGCGAAGCTTGGGTCATGGTCCCAAAGACAGAATCAGACACCGCATCGTCGGGGACAGGGCCGACCGCAGGCTTGAGCACGGCCGAGGCGGCCCATGAAGATCACGTCGCGCGCAGCCGAGTCTGCGATCTGTGCCGTCAGCTTTATCAATTGGGTTGGGCATCAGGAACGGGCGGGGGATTTTCACTGCGTCAGGGTCAGCGCATCTACGTTGCGCCCTCGGGCGTACCGAAAGAGAGCATCCGTCCAGAAGAGGTCTTCGTCACCGATCTCAACGGCCATGTGCTGGAGCACGGACACGGTCGCATCAGCGCGTGCACGCCGCTGTTCTTGCACGCCTATCGCTTGCGCAACGCGGGCGCCGTGCTGCACAGCCATTCGCTAAATGCCTGCCTGGCGACCTTGGTCTGCGCACAAGACAGCGGTCGCGTGTTTCGCGTGCGCGGCCTAGAGATGATGAAGGGCCTGCAAGGCGGCCATGTCGACGAGATCTACGAGATCCCCATCATCGACAACATGCCGTATGAGCACGAGCTAGCCGACAGCTTGGAGCGCGCCATCCTGGCCTATCCCGGCAGCAATGCGGTCTTGGTGCGCGGGCACGGCGTGTACATCTGGGGTCGCGACTGGGTCCACACCAAGAGCCAGGCCGAGTGTTACGATTACCTGTTTGCAGCCAGCGTGCGCCTGCATCAGCTGGGTATCGATGTGGCTACGCTGCACCGCAGCTACTTCAGGACCAAAGAAGGAGACACCTAGTCATGCAGCTTTCTTGGCTGGATGCGCCCGCGGATACGCCGGCTTGTGTCGTCGCAGACTTGGAAAAAGTCGGCGTTCGTTATCACCACCTGTCCACCGATCCAGCACGCTTTGAGCCCGCACTCGCCGAGCTCTGCAAGCGCAGCGGATACACGACGCGTGACGAAGTCAGCCTGTCCAAAGACACCCCAAACCTAAAGGGGCTGCTGGACAAGTTCAAAGACGAACACCTGCACGACGAAGACGAGGTGCGCTTCGTGCTGTCGGGTGAAGGCATCTTCGATCTACGCTCTGCCGACGATCGCTGGATGCGCGTTCACGTAATGCCCGGCGATGTCTTGGTCGTGCCCAAGGGGCTGTACCACCGCTTCTTCCTGACCGATGCGTGCAGCATTCGCTGCGTGCGCCTGTTCCAAGATCCCGCTGGTTGGAAGCCACACTATCGCCATGCCCCGCACTCCGCCGCGTAAGCCAGCGGGCGCCACGTCGCCCAGCCCCGACGGCATTCGCCAGCCTGTACCCGTCGGCAGCCCGCCCGCCGACGAGCCGCTGGGTGATCGCGAGCAGCGCCTGGCGCGGACCGTCACGCAGCTGGACAGCGACCCGCGATATGCGACCGGATCGCGGCGCTTTCCCGGCTATGTGTCGCCGGGTGACGCCATCGAGATCGCTTCGGCCCTGGCCAACGAACTAGACGAAGGCGCCCGCGCTCGCGCCAAGCGCGCCGAGCAGGAAGGGATGCACATCGCGTGCGACATCGGCTGCCATCGCTGCTGCACGATCGTCGTCACGGCCTACCAGCCCGAGATCCTGCGCATCGCCCAGTTCCTGAGCCAGCCCGAAAACGACGGCGAGCGCCGCGGCTTTCTGGCCCGCTATCCGGGTTGGCGTTCTGCCGTCGGGGACGAGGTTGAAAAGCTGCCGCAGACCATGGCCCATGCCCAGCAGTCGGAAGTCGATCGGCTGCACTTTGCGCTGTGGCGCCGCGGCGTGCTGTGCGCCTTCAACGAAGGCGGCGTCTGCACCATCTATCCCGTGCGTCCGCTGGTCTGCCGCAACGCGCATGCCTTGGACACCGACGCGTACTGCGTGCCCGATCCGCCCGGCGGCAAGCGACCCACCATGGTCGACTTCGTCCCCCTGGGGCGCTTCTTGGCCAAGGCCACGCGGCTTTTGCATGCGACGCACAACGCGGTGGCAGCGCCGACGCAGCGCCACGAACAAGAAGCGCTGTGCAGCGGTGTCTACCGTCAGCTGACAAGCGGCGCGACAAATTCATAAAAACCGCTGCATCGCCCATCGCCCATGCTTATGATGTGGGCCACCGGCCACCAGCCGCCCCTCGCGCATGCGTAAAAGCACACCGACTACGACGGCACAGCGTGAGCTGCACCGTTCTTCTGCCGCCTCTGCTGCCAACAAGACGACCCACAATGCCGGCAAGGCCGCACAAAGCGGCGGGGATGCAGATTCCCCCCATGCCGAGCTTGTGGACAGCGAAGACGAGGAGGCGGCCGGCGACGAACCCGATTTGGCAGCTGCGCTGGACGGTGAGCTAATCGACGCCGATCCGGGGGTTGTCGACTTGCAGGATCTAGCCGGTGAGGACGCGCTGAGCGCCAGTCCCGGTCCCGCGGCCGGTCGCGGCAAAAAAGGCCGCAGCGTTGTGGTCGAAGTCAGCGATGGTAAGTCGACGACCTCGCTGGCCCGTTCGGATCCGTTGACGGTCTACATGCACGAGATCCGACGGTATCCGCTTTTGACGCGCGAAGAAGAACACGAGCTCGCCGTGCGCTTCGCTGAGACGCAGGATCCGAAGATCGCGCGCCGCTTGATCACCGCCAACCTGCGCTTGGTGGTCAAGATCGCGCACGAATACCGACGGGCGTATCGCAACCTTTTGGACTTGGTGCAGGAAGGCAACCTGGGCCTTTTGCAAGCGGTGCAAAAGTACGATCCGCATCGCGGGGTCAAGCTGTCGTCGTACGCGGCGTGGTGGATTCGCGCGTACATGCTCAAGTTCATTCTGAACAACTGGCGCCTGGTGAAGATCGGAACGACGCAGGCGCAGCGCAAGCTGTTCTTCAACCTGACCAAAGAGCGCGAAAAGCTGGAAGCCGCCGGCTTTGTTCCAACGACCAAGCTGCTGGCCGAGCGCCTGTCCGTGCCCGAGCAAGAAGTGGCCGAGATGCAGATGCGACTGTCGGCCAGCGAGGCGTCCCTGGATGCTCCGATCGGGGGCGACGATGAGTCCGGCAAGCGCACGCACCTGGACCTGCTGGAGTCGGCGAATGCCACGCGTCCCGATGTCAGCACCGAGAGCGAAGAGTTTCGCGCCCTGCTGCGGTCCAAGCTGGAAGCGTTCGAGTCGACGCTCAAAGGCCGCGAACAGACGCTGTTTCACGACCGCCTGATGGCGGATCAGCCGCTGACGCTGCAGGAAGTTGGCGAACGCTACGGCATCTCGCGCGAACGGGCCCGGCAGATTGAAGCCCGCTTGCTTTCCCGCCTGAAGATGTACCTGAAGAAAGAGCTTGGCGACGCTGTGCAGGTCGCCATGGGTCTGGACTAGCAGGCGCCGTTCGCGCGGCTCGTGCGCGGACGCGGGGCGATCAGAACAAGCGCCACAGCGACTCAGCTGGCTTGCGGTCTTTGAATCCGCGATACCAGCGGCACAGGAAGTACAGCGGTACAAGACCGGCCAGCCACACCGGATACATGCGCAGCAGCGTCGTCGGTGTGCCGAAGAACACGACGGCAATCAGCGCGTATAGATACAGGTGCGCCAGATAAAAGCACAGGGGCGCTTGGCCAAACACCGGCAGCACAGGCACTCGAGGAAGCCGTGCGAAGACCCCCAACAGGCACAGGTTGACGCCGATCATGAACAGCGCGAAGACCAGGGCCGGCGGGTACTTGATGAAGTTCAAGAACTCGATCCAGCTGCCGTCGCGCGGTGGACGCAGGTTGCCAAAGCCGCCCAGCGCCCGCAGCGACAAGGCCAGACCCAGCAGCACCGCGCCGGCCAGCGGCGCCCAGCGCAGAGCCCGCTCGCGTAGGTCGCCATCGGCCAGCAGGCGGCCAAAGGCCATGCCCAGCGTGCAGATGCCCAGCCACGGCAAGAGCGGATACAAGATGAAGGCCGGCGTGCTGCTGCCCGGCAGCAGCAGAAAGCGCAGCCAGACCGGTGCATGGAAGAAGTCACTTTGCAGGGCCGGCACTGTCGCTGCGACGCCCAGCAAAAGCAGCGCGGCGATGACGCCGATGTAGCGCCCAGCACGCAAAAGCAGGCCGCCGACCATCATCGACAGACCCAGGCCCGTGATGACCGTGAAGAACAGGTAGTTCAATGGCTCGTCGCTGGTCTTGGGCTGACGCGAAAAGGCCAGCAGCCAGGCCGGATTTTCCAAGAACTGGTTGACCAACACGAGCACGAAGCCGCGCAGCGCGAAGTAGCGCGTGATGCGCGCTGCGTCCCAGCCGATCCGGCGACGCGATGCGGCGAACAGGGCCATGCTGGCGCCCATCAAGAAGAAGAAGCCGGGCGCGCACAGGTGCGTGATGAAGCGCGACAGAAACGCCAGCGGCCCGCGCACAAAATCGGTCGTGCTGTAGCGCGTCCACGGTCCGGTCCAAAACTCCGATCCATGGACGCGCGCGATGAAGGCACTGGCGTGATCCAGCGCCATGATCACCATGATCAGGCCGCGCAGGCTGTCGAGAGAGGCCAGTCGCTCGGCAGAGGAGGGGACTGGAGCGGCTGGAGCAACCGGGGCATCAGGGGCGCGCATGCTCTCACGCGTACCGCGAGGCGCCGGTGCTTGACAAGGGGTTCCCCTCGAGCGCAAATAGAGCGCCCATGTCTCCGTCGCGCCCCTCTCGACTGTCTGTGCGGACTTCACAGCCGCGTTCCAATTCGCCCCGCTTGGCGCGCGTGCGTGCACCGCTGCGCGACTGGCTGATGTCGCTGGGCCTGGCGGGCGCGATGCTTGGCGGCGTGGTCGGTCAGACGGGCTGTGCCGCTTTCGTCGAAAACTTCCGCCCTGTGATCTTCGGCAAGACCGCCAAAGAAAACTACGAGCGCGGCGTGCGATCGATGAAGGGCGAAAGCTTCCTCGATTCGGACAAGTACTTCCGCTTCATCCTCGACAACTATCCGGTGTCGCGGTACCGCACCTGGGCAGAGCTGGGCATCGCCGATTCAGCCTTTGGTCGCGACGCGTACTTGGAAGCGGTCGACGGGTACAAGACGTTTCAGACCTCGCATCCAGAGCACCCCAAGACGCGCGATGGCTACTGCGCGTACAAGGTTGGCGAGTCGTACTACAAGCAGATCCCCGGGGACTGGTTCCTGGTGCCGCCGTCGTACGAAAAGGATCAGGGCCCGGTGCTCGACGCCGCGCGTGAGCTCTGTGATTTCCTGGATCACTACGGCGACAGCCCCTATTCCGAAAACGCCCGTCGCCTGTTTGCCGAGACCGTGCAGCGCCTGGCCGATCACGAGCTTTATGTCGCGCGCTATTACCTGGAACGCGACAAGCCGCAGGCCGCGATCTGGCGTCTGGAATACGTCGTCACGGAGTATCCCGGTGCGCGACGCGAAGCAGAAGTGCTGCTGCTGCTGGGTCAGGTCTATCTGAAGCAAGACAAGCCGCGCGACGCTCGCGACACCTTCCGCCGCCTGACGCTGCAGTATCCCAACGGCAGCCTGGCCAAGCAGGCGCAGGTGTACCTGGACTACATCGCCGAGCGCTTCAAGGAACTGCCCCCGCCGACGCTAAAACCCGACTTCGACGTCGGTCGCCAGCGCACGTTCTGTCCCAACATCTTGGGCAAGGCGCGCAACTACAAAGCGCCACCAGCCAGCGCCAGCGAGCCCAAGCCGGAAGCCAACGAGCTCTTGCCGGTGGACTAGTCCGTGCCTCGGTCGCGTGGACATCTTCCGCTGCCGTAAGTCCTGCTGCTGGCCCATCCGAAGCGATGGGCTGCGATCCTCTTTCCCGTCCCTACTTGACTTGCCATGAGTGAAAAAAACCAGCCCCCCAGCCACGCCCCCTCTGCCGATGACGGTCGCAGCGACTTGGTCGGCCAGATGAGCACCCGCCGACGCACGGCCCAAGCCCTGCGCGAAGGCGGACGCAATCCCTTCGCCAACGACGCCAAGACCACGCACCAGATCTACGCGCTGCCTGCCAGCGAGGCCGCGGACGTCGCCAGCCTGCCGCTGGACTCTGAGGTCACGCCCGCCCAGCCGCGCTATGCCGTCGCCGGCCGTCTGCTGCAGATCAACGAGATGGGCAAGGCGAAGTTCCTGTTTCTGCGCGGCGATCGCGGGGCCATGCTGCAGCTATATCTGCGCGCCGAAAACGCCGAAGCCTTCGCGCTGTCTTCGCAGCTTGATCTGGGCGACATCATCTGGGCGCAGGGACCGCTGTTTCGCACGCGCAAAGGCAAGCGCGCGCTGTTGGTCGAAGACGTGCGTGGCGATGGCGCGACCCAGCCGGGCTTGCGCTTGTTGACC
>JAYRFD010000320.1:0-5620 GCA_041908565.1 Polyangia bacterium
CAGAGTATTATTCCTCGACTGGCGCCTGGGGTGAAAGATCCTGCACGCACGAGTGGCGGGGAAACGTCACCACCCAGGACGCGTGCGATGGGCCGGCAAGCCGGCGACAACTCTGCGGAAAAAGGGGTCGTGCGCTCGCCGTTCTTCTGATATGGACTTGCCACCAAACCTGATAACGTAGGTTCACACCGTTTGTGTGAATGACCAGCTACGGACCCCGTCTTTTGCTGTCAGCAGCCGTGCAGAAGATGGAGTCCAGACATGGCGGACCTTGACTGCCAAAGCCACCGAGCCAACCAAACAAGCGGCCTCTTCAGCGACCGATTCCGCAGCGGCGGCGGCAGCCGAAAAGAGCGCGCTACGGCAAGACGAAGCCGCGCTGATCGAGCGCATTCGTCGTGGCGACCGGGCGGCGTTTCGGGTGCTGGTCGAGCGATATCAGCGACGGGTGTATTCGCTGGCCCTGGGCTTTGTGCGCGATCCCGACGAGGCGCGCGATGTCTGCCAAGAGGCGTTCTTGAAGGTGTATCGACACCTGGACACCTTCCACGGCCAGTCGAACTTTTACACGTGGCTGTATCGCATCACGGTCAACCTGTGCATCGACCTGCGACGCAAGGCGGGCCGCGGCAACCAGTCGGAATTCGACGAGCGCATCGCGCACGAGGAAGCGGGCAGCCCGGCCGACCAGATCTCGCCGGGGCGTCTGCGCTTCGATCCGGCCAAGGCGCTGCACAACCGAGAGCTACGCGAGCGGCTGCAGGCGGCCCTCGATCAGCTGAGCGAGACGCATCGATCGGTGCTGCTGCTGCGCGAGATCGAGGGACTGTCCTACAAAGAAATTGCCGATGTCCTCGAGTGTCCCGAGGGCACCGTGATGAGCCGACTGTTCCACGCACGTCGGCTGATGCAGCAGATGCTGCTGGATTTCACCGAGCCAGGCTCAACTAAGGAGGCGGCCAAACCGGCCTGACACCCACATGGCATCGCGTGATCAACTGCTCAGCAGACTGCATGATGGCGAGCTTCCGCCGACGGAGGCAGAGGCCCTGCGGGCCGAGCTTTCGCCGACCGATCAGGAAAAGCTGGCTGCGCTTGCCGACGTCGATACGGCGCTGAAAAATGCGCTTCGCCCATCCGACGATCAGCTGCAGACGCTGGACCTGTGGTCCGGGCTGGAAAGCAAGCTCGAGCCGGTGCCGGCCCCGCCTGCCAAGGTGATCGCGCTGGATGCGGCGCGGGTTCGCCGTCGGCGCTCCATCGGCATCACCGCGGTGTTTAGCACGCTGGCCGCCGCCGCGGGCTTGTTGCTGCTGTTGCGTTCGACTCCGGGCGTTAGCAACCGCTGCGACATTGAAGAGCTGGAAGTGGCCGGCGAAAACGCCACAGTCATTCAGATCCCCGACGAGCATGGCCGCGAAACGGCCCTCATCTGGTTTGACCACCAAGAGACCGATCCATGGGAAAGCTTGTGAAGTCTTCGCCTCGTTCTTTCTGGTTTCAAGCGGGCCTCGCGACCGTCGCGCTGACGACGGGGCCGTTTGGCTTGTGGGCAGGTCCCATGGCGTATGCGCAGGCCCAGCCGGCTGCGGCGGCCGCGGCGGCGCCGGCCAAGGGCGCTGACAGCAAAGAGATCGCGCACTGTCTGGTGCGCAACATCCACGCCCTGCACGAAGGCAGCGCGTTTGACGCGCAGCTTGAGCCACTGCGGGCCCAGCTTCAGAACCCCGCCCTGTCCGCGTGGAAGAGCTTCCGTCAGCTGGACAAGCAGGAACTAGACCTGCAGCTGTCGATGGCAACCCCGGGCAACTTCACGGTCCCGGGCGACCATCGCGGCACGCTGCAGTTCCTGAACAAAGTGGAAAAGGACGGCAAGCTGCGCCTGCGTCTGCGTCTGGAGCTGTTCGACGGGGCGGCCAAGCTGCTGAGCACGACGGTGCTGATCGATAATGGCGGCACCTTGCTGCAGGCGGGCACCAAGCACCAGGGCGGCATGCTGGTCCTGGGCTTCACCTGCCAGCTGAAGAAGTCGTAGCAATCCCGTTGCCTTTCGACTCGGCGGCTCACCTGGCCCCTGCCTCTCGCCTCCCTTCGCCCCACAATTCGAGTAGGATCAAGTCACTTTCGGAGGAGCCATGCGCACCTGGATACCAAGCATCCTATTGGCCACCTGTCTGCTCGGGCCGGCCTGCAGCAGCGGTCCAAAATACAAGATTGATGACATGCTGCTGGCCGACGTTGCCGTGTCGGAAAAGCAGGGCATGCTCTCGGCGCAGAGCGAGATCAACCAAGCCAAGGAAGAGCTGAACAAGGCACAGTCGGACTTGGCGATCGCCGAGCGCGATGTGTCCGTCGCGGATTCCGAGCTGGGGCAGGCCAAGCTGGAAGTCAGCAAGGCCAAGGCGGATCTGGAACTGGCCAACGGAACCAAGGACCTGAACCGCATCAACCAAGCCAAGGGCAAGCTGACCGAGGTCGAGCTAGCTCGCGATGTGGCCGACACCAAGTACGACTGGCAGAAGCAGCGCCGTCGTCACGCCAAGGCGCTGATCGAGGCCGCGGAAGAGCACGTCAACTCTGCTTCGGCTCGGTACGAACAGGAAAAGGCGCGCTTGGCGGCCGCCAAGGGCAAGCAGCCCGATCCCAAGTTCAACGTCGGTGAATTCGATCAGCAGGCCAATGACTCGCGCGGCAAGTGGGACAGCGCGCGGGCGTATGCCGACAAGCAGAACACCGAGGCCATGCAGCTTGAGCAGCGCTTCAATCAGCTGAACCAGAAGCTGTCGATGCAGCGCGGCATGAACAATGCCCAGTCGAACCCGCAGGGCGGGCAGCCGACCTATCCTCCGCCGAGCGGCCAGGGTGGTTATCCGCCGCCGGGTGGCCAGGGGAACTATCCGCCGCCGGGTGGCCAAGGTGGTTATCCGCCGCCGAGTGGCCAGGGGAACTATCCGCCGCCGGGGCAGCCGATGTACCAGCCGCCTCCCCCGACGTAGGTCTTGCGCCCTGCTGATGAGCCGCCCCTAGCTTGATCGGGGCTCGCTCAGCGTTGGGTTGTTTCCTTCCACCTGCTGCTGTTCTGCATTCCAGTCTTGCGGCGTATCGATATCGCGCAGGATCCCGACATCTTCGACGGAAACCAGGCGTGGCGGATGACGTTCGCGCAGACCGCGCAGACCCAGATCGGTCGGCAGCGACAGCGCAGCTGCAATCCGTTCGGCAGGCAGCCACAGCGGGTGGCCTCCGCGTCCGCCGTGCGTGGGCACGATCAAGGCCGGCCCTTGTGCGGCGGCGTCCAGGATGCGCTGCAGCGTCGTCTGCTGCACGCGTGGCAGATCCACCGGCCAGATCAAGGCGCCCGATCGATCGCTAGGTAGCTGCGACAGGGCGGACTGTACCGACGACAACATGCCTCGCTCGGGCGCTGTATTCCAGGCGACGTGCACGCGCTGCAAGTCCAGGGTAGAGCCGAGCGCGGCAAGTTCCTGCTGGATGGAGTCGCCGTGTGGCTGCGCCAGCGTGACCCAGACCTGCGTGTCCGGCAGGGCGAGTGCGCGTTCCAAAATCCACTGCAGCAGCGTGCGTCCGTCGAGGCGAAGCAGGGCTTTGGGCTGACCCATGCGCTGCGAAGCGCCTGCGGCCAGGACGATGACGGCAGGCTTCACGTCGCCTCTGGCTCGTCGACGGGCAGCTGACAGGACGCGGCCATCCGCGAGCGGGCTGGCATCGTACCGTCGGCACGCCGTCGCTGGGCGCGCACTTGTACAAGCTCGGCGGCGATGGCCAGCGCGATCTCTTCCGGCGTATCCGCGCCAATGTCCAAGCCGATCGGAGCGTGCACGCGTTCCAAACGATCCGGGCCGGCGCCTTTATTTGTCAGACGCTGACGGAACATGCGCACCTTGCGTTCGGAGCCAATCATCCCAAGGTACGCCAGATCGTAGGGCAGCAGCGCTTCCAAGAGCTGCTGGTCGACCTGATGGTCGCGCGTGACGATGACGACGTAGCTGCGTTCGTCCAGCGGCACATCGTGCCAGTCGCGCGGGTCGAAGCTGTCGATGATGCGCGTCGCCTGCGGGAAGCGCTGCGCGTTGCCGAGCTCTTCCAGATCCTCGACGACAATCGGCACAAAGCCCAGCGGGCCGACCAACGGGACCAGGGCCTGCGCGATATGGCCGCCGCCGCACACCAAAAGGAAGGGGGTTGGAATCATCGGCTCCACCAGGACCTCCATCTCTCCGCCGCAGCACATGCCTAGCTCGCGCGTCAGGTGGTAGCGCAGCGTGGTCGCCGTCGCTGCCTCGCCTTGGTTCAGCATCCCGCGCGCGGCGTCCAGCACCTGCTTTTCAACGCGCCCCCCACCGATGGTGCCCCACTGTTCCTGCGCGGTCACCAGCATGCGAGCCGCCCGCTTGCGCGGCGTCGATCCGGCGGTGCGCGTCACCGTGCACAAGACACAGGCCCGTCGTTCTTGCCGAAGCTTGACGAGCTGCTGCCAGAAAAGCAGATCGGCATCTGGACCCGCGGTCGTCTGGATGTTGGATCCCGGCATGGCGGTTGTTGATCCAGACAACGCAGACGAGCCGCGGTCCCTGATCACAGCTTGCTGTCCGACCCCAGGCTGCCCAGGCGCATCAGCTCGCCGTGCAAGCGCTCGCTTTCGTTGATGGCGTCGTTGAGGCGCTGCTCAAGATCCGACGAACGCGACTTGGCTTCATCGCGCTCGCGGGTCATTTGATCCAGCGCTTCGCCCATGCGCACGGCGCGGGCTCGTTCACGCAGCGCGGTGGCGACGGCGTCATCGCCATGCTGATCGCGGCGGGCGGCTTCGTCCAATAGCTCGCTGACACGGCGGCGGGCGGCTTGCAGCTCACCGCTGAGTCGGGCCAGCTCTTCGCTGGGCGGCGTCTGCTGTTCCAAGGCCGTCAGCTTGCGATCGCGATCGAGCAGCTCAGCCCGCAGCACTTCCACTTCGCGCTCTCGCTCGCTCAGACGCACACGCAGGGTCCGCGCTCGCTCGGCGCGGGCGGCGGCTTCGCGTTCCACTTCAGCCAGCAGGCGGCCCAGGGCATCGCGCTCGGCCGTGCGTTCGGCCAGCAGGCGTTCGCGCTGCTGCAGATCTTGCTGCAGCTGAAGGGGCGCGGCTCCCGACAGGCTGGCGCGGGAGTTCTGATCACGCAAGCTGCGCACTTCGTCTTCCAGGCCATCGGCGCGGCGCTTCTCGCGCTCCAGTCGGCCTTGTGCTTCGGCCACCGACGTCTCAAGCGCGCCCATGGCTTGTCGCAGCTCTCCGGCCCGCAGCTGCGCTTCGTCGGCGTTCTGCTGTGCTGCTTGTCGCGCCGCCCGTTCGCTGCTCAGCGCCAGGTGGGCTTGTTCCAGCTGCGATCGCAGCCGGTCATCCGACGGCGTAGTCGAGCTCGCAGTACCCGGCCGCCGCAGCGCTTCGATCTCTTGCTTCAGGGTGCTGATCTGCGCCGACAGGCCTTCGCGTTCGCCGCGCAGTTCTTTGACTTGCTGCACCGCTTCTTTGCGTTCGGTCTCGGTACGAGCCAGCTCTTCCCGCAGCTGCACCGCCTTCTTCGTCGCGTCTTCCATGGCGCGGGTCAGCTCGACCGATGCC
>JAYRFD010000321.1:0-8445 GCA_041908565.1 Polyangia bacterium
AAGAAGGTCATCGCGGCGCGCAATGCCAAGCTGCAGAAGGACGCGCAGTCCGTCGCTGACAAGCTAGCTTCGCTGAGCGTGCGCATCGAGCGCCAGACCGGTGAAGGCGGCAAGCTGTATGGCTCGATCAGCACGCGCGACGTCGAAGAGGCTGTGCGCGCGCTGGGGGTGACGATCGACCGCAAGAAGCTGGTAATCGAAAACCCGATCAAGAACACCGGCGAGTACACGGTCGAACTGAAGCTGGGTCAAGGCGTCGTCGCCAAGATCAAGCTGACGGTCGCCGAAGCCAAGACCGCAGCCTAACTACCGCGCGTCCCCTCCCCTCCCCTGTCCTGCCCGCCTTTCCCTTCGCTTCCCAACCGTAGATTCTTTTGCTGACTGCATCGACGCAGTCTTTTGCGTCGATGTGTTTGCCGCTGCAGCTACACGGACAGCCGCGCGTGCCGTCACGTCCTGGGCATGGCGCAAGCCGCAGCACATCGCAGGGAAGCGCGCCGCAGCGGTCCCGTGCAACCGTTTGTTTTGAACGCGAAGGGAAAACGAACGAGAGGGCGGGCTACAGAGCGAAAGCGGCGCGGAACAGAACTTCGTGTTCCGGCGTGCGGTAGAACGGGTAGGTCGGCTGCATCAGTGCACCGGCCGGCGGGAAGCGGACATCCCCCGTAATCACAGGCATGTTGCCGTCGAGGTAGTTCAGGAAATAGTTGCCCGAAAAGCGCACATGGCGAGACAGCCAAAGGTTGACCGCCATGCCGAACGAATCGACAGAGACGTTGCCCAAAATCACACGCTGCTCGTCGCTAAGACCCAAACCTTCCTGCACAAGCTCGTCGTGCTCGGCGAACATGCGCTCGTACCGCGCGCTGACGTACAGGCCGATGGGGAACGACTCTTTGCCCTTCTTAAAGCCAGCCCAGCGCTGCGGGATCTCTTGGCCGGGCGTCGGCAGCATGCTCGGCGAGCCCAGAATCCAGTACCACATCTGCAGATAGAACGACGTGCCGCGGCGGTTGATGTTTGCCGACAGAGCGCGCGACAACGGAACATTGTTGGCGGCGTCCGTGGCCATCGGTCGGTAGATGCCGATGCCATCGCGCTCGCTGCGCACCAATTCAAAGCGCCAGCCAATCGGCCCGATGGGCACGTTGACTTCGATGGCCCACTTCAAGATCTGGCCGTTGGGCACCAAGCGATTGCCGTTTCCAAAGACGGGCGGCACGAAGACCACCGCAGCATTGCTGGACAGCGGAGGAAAGGCGTCGTACGGCACATCGACGCGCTGACCAAACCAGAACGAGGCGCCGACCCAGATCTCGGACAGCCAGCGTGTGGCACCGGCGCGCGGCAGAAGGGCCAGCGGCGCGAAGTAGGCGCGGCCGATCACATCGAAGTGGTTGTCGGGGTTTCTGACGTTGCCACCGTCGCCGTTGAAGATGCCAAGCTCGTAGCGCAGGAAGCGCTGGGGCGCTAAGCCATGCACCATGATGCCGATCTCTTTGTTCATCGGCACCGCGAAGGAACGCACGGTAATCGAGCGCTCCATGAAGTCGATGTACTTGTCGACCGTGCGATTTTCCAGGGTAAATGGCGCGTCAAACTGCCCGATCTGAATGTTGGCCCACGGCGTGTAGTTGACGTTGACGAACACGTCGCTGATCTGGGCCGACTGAAACATGATCGGGATGCTGGCGAACTCACCGGCCAGCATGTAGTCGAAGTGCTTGAGGACGGTGCCGTTGAACTCGGCGCGCGCGCGACGGATGAAGATGGTGTCGCGCGGACGCTGATCGTTGACGCCGTCCTGGGTCACGCCCGAACGCACTTCGCCGCGATTGGGAAAAAAGAACGCGTCGATGTTCAGGCGACCGTTGGGATAAAAGACGAAGTTGCTATCGCGCGAACGCAGAAAGACCGCGCCGCTGCCGTAGCCTGCCAGGGGGGCGTCTTCGTCGCGCTCAACGCCAGGATCGGCGGCAGGAATTGGCACCGTCGGAGGGGCCGGAGTCACCGCCGGCGATAGGACCAGACGCGGGGGCAGCGCCGATGCAGGGGGGGTGGCCGGCTCTGGCATGCGCTCGACGGCGGCCTCTTCTGCTGCGACCGCTGGGACTAGCTGAAGGCCCGTGGTCTTGGGTGCCGCCGTGAACAAGAGGCCCGCAGATAAACTGGCGAGCAGCCACGTGGAACCGAGGGGGCGGATGCCTGCGCTTGAGCGACGCGGGGTGCACGGGCCCAGCGAAGGTGAACTCGATTTTTCCAGAGGGATCACCACTTGCTCATGATAGTGGGGGAGCCGAGAGCAAGACAGCAGAAAAAATGGTGATCTAGCGCCTGTAGATTTTCTAGGTTCCTCGCAAGGATTCCTTCGGCCACAGGCTGGCGAAGTGATGCAAGGGACCGTGTCCGTGCCCGATGCGCAGACCGGCGGCAGCGACGATTGCCTGCTGAACATACTGGCGGGCCGCGATCACTGCGCTGCGCACCGACTCGCCACGAGCCAAGCCGGCCGCGATGGCAGCGGCATAGGTGCAGCCGGTGCCATGCGTGTTGCGCGTTGCCACCCGCGGAGCCGAAAGTCGCATGGGGAAGCGCCCATCCCAAAAGAAGTCGTCGCTGACCGGTCCGTCTGGATCGATGTGGCCGCCTTTTAGAACGACGCTCGCCGCCCCCCACGCCTGCAGGCGGCGACAGACGTCGAGCAGCAGCGAGTCTGGAACCAGCCTGGACTCTCCTCGAGTGGTGTGCGGCAGAAGCTCTGATTCGGTCAGGCCCAGCAGCGCAGCCGCTTCCGGCAGGTTGGGAGTCAGCACGCACGAAAGCGGCAGCAAACGCCGACGCAGTGCATCAACGGCATCAGGGCCCAGAAGCGCCGCGCCGCTTTTCGACAGCATCACAGGATCCAGCACCACCGGAATCTTCGGCACGGTCAGAAGCACGTCGGCCACCACGTGGATGACGGCAGCGCTCTCGAGCATGCCCAGCTTGATGGCATCCACCGGCAGGTCGGAAAGGACGGCTTCGATCTGCGCGCGCACAAAGCTGGGCGCAATCGCATGAACGGCGGTCACGGCTCGCGTGTTCTGGGCAGTCAGCGCGGTCACCGCCGCCGTGCCATACACCCCCAGGGCAGAAAACGTCTTGAGGTCCGCTTGAATCCCGGCCCCACCGCTTGGGTCCGAGCCGGCAATCGAAAGCGCAATCGCGGGACGCATCGTCGTTCAGACCTCAACGCCAGAAGACACGGAGTAGGAATATCGCCACACGCGCGATCCCACCGGCACGCAGCGTCGGCTCAGCACTTCGTGGCCCCAGGTTCCGGGCAGCATCTCGGGCCCCCAGATCAAAAGCAGGCTGTGTTGTCTACCGGCCGTCTGCGATGCCTCGGCAAGCTCTCCCACCAGCTCGACCACTTCTTGCGCGCGACGCGGAACCCCCTCGCTTTGCGCATCGGACTCTGGCGCGGGCAACAGCTGATCGAGGTCGGCGTTCTGTTCGTCGCCCACCGCGTGCAGGATCAGCACTCGCCCGGGCACCGCCACTTGCCAGCGCAGTGTCAGTCGATCGCCGGCCAGGAATGTCCCCAGCGCGGTGGTGGCCAAGGCATCTTGGGGCGACTCGCTTGGTGAAGGCGGACGTTCCAGCACGATGGTGTTTCCTCGCTGCAGCGTGATCTGGGCGCAGTCCCCAAGCGGCCCCTGAGCCCGACGAATCAGCCGGCGCCACCAGCTGGATCGTGGACAGGTAGCCTCGCGCAGAGCCTGTGTCAACCAGTCACGCTGCGCGGCACGTTCGGCTTCGCATTGCGCAGGCGAGGTCGCAATCGCTGGTAGGGTCAATTCATCTGCATGCCCGGCATTCCACAGCAGCAGTTCTTCGATCGATTCGCGCTCTGGATCGATGTCGGGCAGCTCTTGCCACAGCGCAAGCAAGGCGGGCAGCACCGAGTGCGCGTCCGCCGACTTGCACAGCGCCCAGTCGTCAAGCGGCGGGATAATGACGTCGTACAGCTGCACCAGCTGACGCTCTGCACCCGATCGGTGATCGTCGCCAAGCGCGGCCTGCGCGCGCGCTACCAGATCGCGGGCCACTTCCGCCACGGACGGGGCCAGAAGCGGACGCCAGCGACTGCCCAGGCGCTTCACGCAGGCTCCTTCGGCTCGCCTTTCTGCGCTGCGGCGGACTCCGTAGGCGCCCCTGCACGACGGCCAAACGTCAGACGAAGATGGGCGCCCATGTAGCGACCGTAGATGCCCATGAACACCAGCGCCAGGATCGCATACAGCCCCGAGATCGCATACCGCACTTCAGGCTGCTGGAAGGGCAGCTGGATGATGAACAGGACGAACAGAGTGATCGCCTTCCAGCCGGTGAGCCGCCCGTTCAGCAGGAAGGCTACGCCCAGCAAGCTCTGCGTCGCGGTCAAGACCAGCTCTTCCGTCTGACGGGCATCCAGGGCAAGCGGCGTCACACGACCCATGGCGCCGGAATACACGATGGGCAGAGTGCCGACCAGCAAGGTCCACTGGTTGACCTTCGACGACAGCAGCGCAGACATACCCGCCGCACCATGACCACGCAGCGCGAAGATCGACGCGACCAGAAGCTCGGGCGCCTCGGATGCAAGCGGAGCGAGCCACTGCACCAGCAGGAAGCGGTCAATGCCAAGCTGCGAGCCACTATCAATCAGCGATTCGGCAAACGGCTTGGCGTCGGCCAGCAGCGTCGCCATCGCCAACGCCAGAAGCGAACCCACCGCCACGCGACGCGATGTCGCAGGTAGCTGGCCCAGATCTTGGGCAACGCCGGCAAGCTCAGGCTCGGCTTCATCCTGGCTGCTGACGCGCCACAGATAGAACACGAACAGCAGCAACATGCCGACGCCATTCCACACCGCCATCTGACGCATAAGCGGCATGGCCAGCGACCACAGCGTCGCCAGGCTTAGCACCGTCAGATCGATGCCAAAGCCGGGTGACATGCGCACGCCCAGACCGGCCACATCGACGTCTTCAGCAGCAGCCCCCGATGCGGCCTTCCCTTGCTTGTTTCGCGTCGTGAAGTAGATGCTGCACAACGTCACCAGCGACCAGCCAACGCCGATCAATAGCCGGTTTGATCCGGTCATGTTGGCGACGGCGTAGTGGCGGTAGGACTCGTCTTTTGCGGCCGCGGCAGCGAAGTACAGATCGACGGCGTATTCCGGCAAGACCGCGATGAAGGCCAAGATGGCCATCGATAGGCCGCTCGACAGATCGACCTGCAGCGCTTCCGCGGCCCAGGCCAGCAAGAAGGCGGCGGACAACACCGATGTGCCAAACGCCAGCAACGCAAAAGGAGCCGGCAAGCTGACGTGCGACAGGCGAAGGACGATGCCCAACATCGCGCAAACAACCGCGATCCCCAGGCGCACGGCCGAGGCAGAAGAAAAGCTCGTGTGGTTTGCTGCTCGTTCGCTCAACGAAACCCCTCTCGGCTCGGTTGGCAGAGTCTTGCCAAAGTCATGAAAGACTACGCGGGCCCTGTCTTCGACGCAACATCAAGGCGCACTCGGGTGATAAGATGCTCGACGTGATTGAGCCGGTGCGACAGCGTTTGAGCACGTGGGTGGCGGTCTCAGCCATGACCATCGCGTGCCAAGTGGGAACGCGCTCCTCGTTGGCCCCCAGCCCAGCCCCGACGGGCGCCGTCTCAAAGCCGCTGGTTGCTTCCAGCCCGGCTGCGGGGTTACCGGTCGCAGCGACGGTGACTGCGCCACGGCACGACAGCGGGGTTGCAGTTGCAGTGACCGATGCAGGAAGCAGCGCGGGGGACGCCGCTGTCGCCACTTTGACCTCTGCTCAGCACCCTGCGCGCTACGCTGGCCCGGTGCCGCAGGGTCGTGGCGACGCGCAGCGCAGCGGACGGAGCCCGTTCCGATTGAGCATGACGCAGCCCAAAGAGATCTGGCGCGTCTGCACGCAGGGCAGCATCGCGGCGGCGCCTACGCTGGCCAGCGATGGAACGGTTCTGTTTTCATCGCACGATCGCCATGTCTACGCTGTCAGTCCGCAAGGTGCGCTGCGCTGGAAACATCGCACGGGAGACATGGTGTGGTCGGCGGCCACGCTGCTTTCTGGCTCGCCAGGAAGTGATGCGGCGGCCGATGCGCTGGTCCTGGTCGGCTCGGACGATGACAAGCTGCGAGCGCTGCGTTTGTCGGATGGCAGCGTCGCGTGGCAGATCGCACCGGGTGGCTGTCGCTGGCCCGTCGGACGTGGGCCCGAAGCGTCGCGCTGCGACATCGAAGACGTGACGCTGTCGGCGGGGGGCACGGCCTACTTCGCGGGAGCGGCGGTCTATGCGGCAAGCGGCGATGGCAAGCTGCTGTGGACGTACACGCCAGAGCATCCCCCCGATAGAAAGCCACACCACTGCTCCTCGGCTCCGGCGCTGGCTCCCGACGGCAGCGTGCGCGCGGTCTGTCACGACGTGCTGTACGCGCTGAATCCAGACGGCAGCAAGCGATGGCAGTTCGAAGGCCCGGGTGAATTTGACAGCGCACCGGCCATCGGCCCCGACGGGACGTCGTACATCGGAGACGAAGCCCGACGACTTATCGCCATCGATGCGCAAGGTCAGCAGCGCTTTTCGTTTATCAGCGGCGGCCCGGTTCGTGCCGCGCCGGCTCTGCGCAGCGACGGAACGATTGTCTTTGGAGCCTACGACGGCGTGCTGTACGCCCTGCGACCAGATGGATCGTTGGCCTGGAACTTTGCGACCGCGGACAGCATCCAGTCGGCGCCCTTGGTCGATGTCGATGGCGCCGTGGTCTTTGGCTCGCGAGACAACCGCGTGTACGCGCTGTCCAGCGATGGAACGCTGCGCTGGTCGCTGCAGCTAGATGAAGATATCGATGGTTCGCCGACGCTGGGGCCGGATGGAACGCTGTACGTCGGCAGCGATGACCGCTGCCTGCACGCGTTTCGGTAGGACGACTTCAGAAGCTACGGAGCGGGATTGGGCGGCGCCTTCTTGCCGAACACGCGGCGGAACAGCGCGGTGATCGGATCGTAGTGCTCGTCGACGACGCGTTCCTTCAACGGAATGATCGCATTGTCGGTGATGTGGATGCCTTCGGGGCAGACCTCGCTGCAGCACTTGGTGATGTTGCAGTACCCGATGCCCAATTCTTCTTTTAGCTGCTCGATGCGATCGCCCTGATCCGCGGGGTGCATCTCAAGACCGGCCGCCCGCACCATGTAGCGCGGACCCGCGAACGTGAATTCGTGGTGATCGCGCAAGACGTGGCAGACGTCCTGGCACAAGTAGCACTCAATGCACTTGCGGAACTCCTGCGCGCGGTCGATCTCGTACTGAAAGATCTTCCATTCGCCGTCGGGCCCTTTGGGAGCCGGGCGAAACGGCGTGATCTTCTTGTTGTTGCGGTAGTTCTGGCTGACGTCGGTGACCAGATCTTTGATGTGCGGGAAGGTCTTCATCGGCTTGACCAGGATCGGTCCGCCGTCCGCCGTCTTGATCGCATCCACCATGCGCGTCATGCACATCAGCCGCGGCTTGCCGTTGATCTCGGCGCTGCAGCTTCCGCACTTGCCGGCCTTGCAGTTCCAGCGACAGGCCAAGTCCGGGGCTTGCGTCGCCTGGATCTGATGCACCGCATCCAGGACAACCATGCCTTCCGACACTTCGACAGAGTAGTCCTGAAGCTCGCCGCTCTCGGCGTCTCCGCGATAGACCCGCAGGGTGACTTTCTGCGTGCTCATCTTTATTCCTTCTCGTGGTTACTGCGGTGCCTTCTCGTCGTGAGCCAGCGCGTGCAGCTCGGCTGGCATCTCGGGCAGAGGCTGCTTGACCAGCACCATCTCGCCCTCGCTTCCGCGACGCAGGACATTGTTCCACTTGCCCTCTTCCCCGACGCTGTCGGGGAAGTCGATGCGCATGTGGCCACCGCGGCTCTCCTTGCGGGACAGCGCGGCCATGGTCAAGGCCTCGGCACAGATCAGCAGGTTGTTCAGATCCAGGACTTGATGCCAGCCGGGGTTGTATCGGCAGTCACCGACCACCGAGACTTTCTTGGCTCGCTCCTTGAGTCCGCCGATGTCCTGCAGCGCCTTTTCCAGTTCGTTCTGCACACGAGCGATGCCGACGTTGGCTTCCATCGTCGTCTGCAGATCCGACGTAACGGTAAACGCGTTCTCTGCCGACGGGCGATCGAAGGGCTCGTACATCTCTTTGACGATGCGCTCGACCTGCCCATCTTCGGGCTTGGGAACGTCCTTCATGCCCTTGGCGTAGTTCGATGCGCCCAAGCCAGCCCGACGACCAAAGACCAGCAAGTCCGACAACGAGTTGCCGCCCAGGCGGTTCGCGCCATGCAGACCGCCGGCCACTTCGCCGGCCGCAAACAGGCCGGGCACGGTCGACATCTGCGTCTCGGCATCGACG